>JAUVTM010000024.1 GCA_030601545.1 Syntrophobacterales bacterium | reverse complement strand
AAGCCGGCCCGGGTGGCCATTTTGTCTCCAACCGTCACACCCGACGCTACATGCGTTCCGAGCAGTATCATCCGCAGCTGAGCGACAGAGACAATCGAGACAAGTGGGAGAGTAGGGGGGCAAAAGACACCAACGCCCGTGCCACGGACACAGTCCACGAAATTCTCAATGGCCCTGCACAATCGGTATTGCCGGAGGAGATTCGCGAACGTCTCAAAGGGGAAATCCCCGGACTTCGCTCCTTTCTCATGGAGTAGCCACATGATAATCATTGCTGAAAAGATCAATGGCACCCTTCCCATGGTGAAAACCATTATCCAAAACCGAGATCAGGAAAGACTTCTGGATTTAGCCAAGCAGCAAGTTGCAGCCGGAGCCAGCTATATTGACGTCAATGTGGGGACCGGGATTGGCTCTCGGGAGGACGAAATTCAAGCAATGGAATGGGCTGTTGAAACAATTCAAAAGGAGGTGGAAACACCTCTGTGCATCGACAGTGCGGATCCGGCTGTGTTGGAGAGCGGTCTGAAGAGCCGCAACGGACGCGCATCTTTGATCAACTCGGCCAAGGCAGAGCAAGAAAGCTTGGAAAAGGTCGTGCCTCTGGCCAGCACTTACAGCGCCCCACTTATAGCCCTGACCATGGATGAGAGCGGCATCCCCAAAACCGTTGACGATCGGCTACAAGCAGCAGAAAAAGTAGTCTCAGCCTGCGAAAGATTCGACGTGCCAATCGAAAACGTTTTCTTTGATCTTTTGGTCATGCCGATCAGCACGGACGTAAAACAGGGGCTCAAAACGCTTGCAGCTATCACCGAGGTCAAGAAACAGTTTCCCGGCTGCAAGACTGCACTGGGTGTTTCCAATGTATCCTACGGCTTGCCCGCGCGCGGTAGGCTGAATGCAGCTTTTTTGTGCATGGCTGTCTATGCAGGTCTTGACGCCGCCATCATAGATCCCCTGGACCATGAGATCTCGGCAGCGGTCAAGACCGCCGAGGTGCTGGTAGGGAGAGACAGACACTGTCGCAAGTACATGCGGGCTTTTAGAAAGTAAGCGGTAAGCAGTAAACGGTTAGCTGTTTATGGTGTAGGGCGGGTCACCGCACCCGCCGCAAACCGCTTGCATAATTACCCGACTTCTTTGGCCGGGACGGAGACCGGCCCTACGTATCTAGACAGCCGCCAGCTATAAACAAGGAGGAATAAGTGATCGACACATACAGAGAAGGGGTCCTGGTCAAACCATACGAGCGGTTGAGTCAGGAGCAGGTAAGGTTGCTTGATAAAGCTTCCTTGAGCATTTTGGCCGACCCGGGAATTTGGTGCTACAACGAGCGGGCGGCAAAGCTTTTTCAAGCGCATGGGGCTAAGGTCTGGGAGGACGAAAAATCCGTCTCTCCTTGCTGGCGCGTGACCTTTCCTGCAGGCCTTGTAAGGGAGGCAGTGGCAAAAGCACCGACCCGCCTTGTGCTGGGCGCCAGAAAACCGGAAAATCGTCTTCTCCTGGATGCAGAGGTCCCCAGAGTTTACTTCGGTTCCGGCTCCGAGGCCAACATCTGGATCGAGACGGAGATGGAAGAGTTTGTGAACGCAAAAGATGGTAACGACAAGGTGAATGTGCCCCGGTTCAAAGAACTCCGAGGCAACTCTGCCTTGCTAAGCCGTGCTGCCAAACTCTGTGACAGATTGGAGCACCTGGACTTTTTCATTCGTCCCTTGAACATCCAGGATCCTGAGATCACTCCAGAAAATCACGATATTAACAAGTTCTTCGCCAGTCTAAATAACATAACTAAGCACGTCCAGGCCGGCCTGACCACACTGGAAAAACTGAACGACGTTGTGCGCATGGCGGAGATTATCACTGGTGGGGCCGAGTCACTCAGGGAAAATCCGGTGGTTTCTTTTATCGCCTGTGTTTTCAAGAGCCCGCTTCAGATAGTGGACGACACTGCTGAGAAGGCTTTTGCCATCGTGGAGAGCGGTTTACCGTTGGTCATTTCTTCTTCTCCTCAGGGAGGCTCTTCAGCCCCTATCCAGGAAGCAGGCATGGTCGCCCAGATCAATGCTGAAATCCTGGTGGGTATCACCCTCACGCAGCTGATCAGAGAGGGTTCCCCAGTGCTTTATGGAAGTGTCCCCGTACGAGCCCGCTTGGACGATCTGCATGACCTCTATGGTTGCCCGGAATTCAACCAGTACAATATAGACTGTGTTCAGTTAGCCCGTTACTACCAGGTGCCTTGCTATTCCACCGCCGGTGTGGGGGATGCCAAGGTCCCTGGCATGCAGGCGCTATTTGAAAAGCTGCTCACCCACCTCTACATGGCCATGAGTGGTGCCCAGTATATTCACTACGCCTTTGGACTCTTGGATCGGACCAACACGTTTTGCCCGGTTCAGGCCGTTCTCGACAATGAGCAAATAGGCAAAATAAAGCACTGTTTGCGAGAGCCCAAGGTTAATCAGGCCGAAATAGATGACATGCTTAGAATAGTTAAAAAAGTGATGGCTTCCAGCCATCGACTTTATGCCCGCTTCGCTCGGAAGGCCATGCACCGTGGCGACATTTCTAACCCCTACCGATTTGAGACCAAGGATCTGGAAGACAAGGTCATAGAGAATGCCCTTGATTACATGGAAAGATTGGAGGCGGAGCCAGCGGACCACCTGGATCAGGCCACGCAAGACCAGATTTTTAAGGAGGTCCCGGGTATTCTGCCAAGCTTAAGAGAAGTGCAAACAAAATAGAGTACTTACCACGAAGGAGCACGAAGCATTGAATATGTTTTATTTTTTAGACTTCGTGTTCTTCGTGCACTTCGTGGTGAATTCCCAGTTTTGTTTTGATTGCTTAAGAGAGGGGAGAGGTTAAATGGAGACAGATGAATTTATAAAAGCGATTGCCTTTAACGTGGTCCAGGGAAGAGTGGAGGCTGAAGACGAAGGTTTTGATGATGGTCTGGAGGGACAGCCCGGTGTTACCGAGTTGGTGAACGAGGCTTTGGAAAATGGTGTGGAGCCAAAGGAAATCGTTATCGAGGCTCTCACCAAGTCCATGGAGGAAGTGGGAGAGAAATTCGAGCGTAATGAATATCTCATCCCGGACATGCTCGCTTCGGCTGAGTGTGTCGGTGTGGCCATGGATATCCTGAGCCCCCACTTGATAAAAGCTGGGGTGAAAAGTAAGGGCAAGTTCGTTATCGCCACAGTAGCCGGGGACCTTCACGACATCGGCAAGAACATCGTAGCCATAATGCTGAAAGGAGCCGGCTACCAGGTCATTGACTTGGGTACGGATGTATCTGTGGATATAATCATCTCTGCGGTGAAGGAAAACGAGGCGCCTTTCATCGGCCTTTCTGCCCTTCTAACCACAACCATGCGAGTGATGGGAGAGGTTGTCAATAAACTAGAACAAGAGGGCCTACGGGACAGTGTCACAGTACTCATCGGCGGCGCTCCCACCTCAGCAGCGTTTGCCCAAGAAATCGGGGCAGATGCCCATTGTAAAGACGGTTTTGATGCCATCGATGTCCTGAAAACCATGGCAGCATAAACTGCATGACGGAGAAAATTATGTCTGAGAAAAAAGCATACACCCAGGCTTTTCACACCGGCAAGTATGATAAGGCCATGGGTTTGCTCGGCAAGTATGACAATGTGAGAAGATTTTGGGAAGACCAAGTAACCGCTATCTTTTTGCGTCCCGCTCTCAACGATCTGGTGGAAAGCAAAAGTAAACGATTAGAACGTGTACGGGTGTTGGACCTGGGGTGCGGTAGCGGTGATGGCTCTGATCTGATAATGGGCGTCACCACCAAAGATCCAGGTATCTATGAATATATTACCGCGGCAATCACCGAGGACATGTTGAAAGACTACGTGGGAGTGGACATTAACGAGGACCTCCTCAATCAGGCCGCAGACTATTACGGCAGTAACCCCAAAATGAGGTTTATTCAGGGAGATCTTTCCAATGGTCTAATTCCAGAGATAATGAATGACGAACCACCATTTGATTTTTATTTCAACTCCTTTGGGACCCTTTCCCATTTCAACAACAACCAGTGCGTCAAGATCATCGCCGATATTTGTAAACATGCTCCCGAGCGCGCTCTTTTCATGGGTGACTGGCTCGGCCGCTACACCATTGAATGGCAGGATCTCTGGCACCATCCGGTGGACAAGGAATATTTCATGGACTACCGGATATCCTACATATACCCCGAAGAGGAGCGAGCCACTGCAGACATGGCCTCATTTCCACTGAAGCTCGTCTGCCGAGACGAGATCACAGACATCATTGAGAAAGCCTCCAAGGAGTCTGGCACAGAAATCAAACCTTTGGTCTTCTTTGATCGGTCCATATTTGTGGGTCGCCATCTGGATACGGGTGAATACAACAAGAACTGTCCCAAGCTGCGCAGTCCGGTGAACGCCCTTTTTGAAAACTACGTGCGTACAGATCTGGAAACTCTTTTGGTTGACTACATCCCCAGGCAGGGATTCGACCACATCAACAACTTCTTTGAGATGTTTTTTATGTCTACCAACGCTCTGGTCAAACACACTATGCATTTGCTCGGTGAATACGATTGCGATAAAGGTGAACTGTGTAGCGTTCCGGAGATACTCCCCTTCTACCCGACACCTTTGAAAGAGGCCATGGAAACCATGCGCAAAGTCGTAGAAGGAGTAGGCTGGCTCAAGTGGGGAGACGTCCGGGCAAATGTGATCGAGTCAGTTCTTGGTTTTGCCTTGCGCAAGCTTGAAATGGAATTACAGCCCGGTACTGGTATGGGACACGGTCTCGTAGGGATATTTGAGATAAGAAAGTAAAGAATCCAGGACCGGAGGACCTCGCTTTGATTGAAAAGGAGCCAGGAGAAGGCATGAGAATAGTGGAAAATTGGAATAATGTAATGACGGAGTATATGAGATCTCAAACTCCAAGCACCATATCGCAGGGTGTCAGGTGTCAATGTTGAGGATTCAGGTGTCAGGTGTCAGGAAAAAGAAACATAGAAGCTGAACACTGAAACCTCAGTTAAGGAGTTGTGTATGAGTGGTCTTGTGGTTGGATATGGTAGTCCGGATCCCTTGAAGATGGAAGAAATGTTCAAAAAGATAAATTATCGGGGGCCTTATGTTTCTGGCATCTCTACCAACAAGCAAGTGATGATGGCTCAAAACTATCTCAAAGCCGACTGCCCTATGGCGAATCCAGATAGGGATAAAGTCCCTATCACCAGTTCTGGGAATGGGGTTTGGCAAATTTGTTACGATGGCCAAATGGGAAATCAGAAAGAACTGGCTAAAGCCCACGGCCTTTCAAATGGTCCTTTCCAGGAAGAGCGACTGGTGCTTCACCTGCACCACGAGCACGGCAGCGATATGTTCGAATATTTGGATGATGCCATTTTTGCGTTTGTGATTTCCAACGGAGATGAAATATTTGCAGCCAGAGACCTGCTGGGCATCAAAACACTCTTTTACGGACGTAGAGATAATACTTTGTATCTGGCTACTGAACTCAAAAGCCTCGCCACAGTAACCGATGACATCCATGAGTTTCCACCTGGACATTACATGGATAGTGACGGCAACCTTATCCGTTTTGCAGAATTACCCAAAGCACCGCCGGAAGTTCTGCATAGCGATTTAGGCCAAATGATCAAGGATATTAGAGACATTATCCAAAGGAGTCTTCGCAGCCGAGTGGACTTTAGTGTGCCGACGGCGGGTTTGCTCAGTGGCGGAATGGATAGCAGTGTGATCAATTATCTGGCCAGTGCGTTACACAGGGAGAAGTTCGGGAAAGATGCCCGATTGAAGACTTTTGCCATGGGTGTGGGAGAGAGTGAGGACATAATAAGCGCCAGGGTGTTGGCCGATCATATCAATTCCGACCATCACGAGTTGATCGTGGATCTGGAACAGGTAGTGGAGGTGCTGCCTGAGGTCATCTACTACCTGGAGTCATTTGACCCGTCTTTAGTGAGAAGTTCGGTATCTAATTTCCTCATTTCCAAATACGCCAGAGAGCATGGCATAGACCTACTTCTCTCCGGTGAAGGCGGTGACGAGATTTTTTGTGGATATTTATACCTCAAAGATTTTCCTCCGGAAGAGTTATTTGTTCATCAGATGGAATGTATCGGCTTCTTGCACAACAATGCTTCTCTGAGGCTGGATCGCATGAACCACTGCAATTCCATCCGGGTAGTGGCGCCGTTGATATCGGGTGAACTATTTCGTTACATGTTGGCCATCCCTCCCGAATATAAACAGAAACCGGATGGGGATGAGAAAATCGAAAAATGGATCTTCAGGAAAGCATTTGAGCCATTCTTACCAGAGATCATCACTCGCCGTTTGAAACAAGAGTTCTCGCAAGGCTCCGGCTCGGCTGCTCTACTCCCAGATTACTTTGAAACTTCTATCAGTGATGACGAACTGGTCGAGGCCCAAGCCAAATACCCGCTTGTTCGAAGCAAAGAAGAACTCTATTACTTCCAATTATTTACAGATAACTTCGGTGACGGTCCAGCCCTAGACACAGTAGGGCAGTGGATTAGTCTTTAGTCCGTCGTCCGTTGTCAAGAGAAACGCACAGCGCCAGGCGCAAACCTACCAGAGATTTTCTTCTGGAAAATTCAGACTTTCAACGAAGTACTCATTGAAGTCGAGGCGGGTGGAAAGCTCGATGTGCTCGATGGAGTGAGCCAGATCATTGGCCTTCTGCCAGTAAGCCCTAGATAACAACACCATGGAAGCGCCCGTGCTGGCAGCATTGCCGAGAGACTGAACGATGTCCGGTCTTACCCTGGGAATGAGACCGATGCGCATGGCACTGAGGGGGTGAACGTAATTTCCGAGGGCACCGGCTAGATAGATACGGTCAATGTTATCCACCCCAATACCCATCTCGTCCATCAGGGTTTTTATCCCGGCAGCCACTGCCCCCTTGGCAAGCTGAAGCTCGCGAATGTCCTTCTGCCTGAGATAAATCGGTCTACCATCGAAACTCTCATCCGGTCCTGCCACCAAAAAGTCATCGATCCCTGATCTTTCAATGACTCTGGATCCTGGGATATAGTTTGCATTTTCGAGATCAGGTTGCACCAAACCCTCATGATCGACGATGCCGGTGTGCAACAGCACTGCTGCCAGATCAACCAGCCCGCTCCCACAAATTCCCTTGGGCTTGATGTTCGAGATGACTCTGCATGAAAGGTCGCCATTCCCTGAGCTGACACCCTCAATCGCTCCAGACCTGGCAATCATCCCGTGGGAGATTTTCGCACCCTCAAGGGCGGGACCTGCCGCTGCCGAGCAGGTCATCAAACGCTTGCGGTTGCCGAGAAAAATCTCCCCGTTGGTACCTAAATCCATACCCAAAATCATCAGATCGTCCTGCTCTGCGGCGCCAGAAGCAAGGACGGCGCTGATCAAGTCTCCACCAATGTAGCCGGATCTGGTGGGCATCACGTAGAGGAGGGCCTCAGGGTGTACCTCGAGACCCACATCTCCTGCTTTCACGATCATGCCATCTGTGGAAACGGGATTGAAAGGTGCTTGCGCGATGCCCCTGGGATCCAAACTCAACAATAGATGCTGCATGGTAGTATTTCCCGCAGCAACTCCGATGAAAATGTCCTCCGGTTGCAACCCGCCGACATACAAAAGACGTTTTGTGATGCGGTTCAAATCTTTTATCAGAAGTTCGTTTAGACGTTGAAGCCCCTTTGAATTCTCCTTGACGTACTGCAGACGGCTGATGACGTTCGAACCGTACTTACTTTGGCTGTTGAGACGAGAGATGGCGGCGACCTCATTTCCGTCGAGCAAACTGATAAGCTTACCCACCAAAGTGCTCGTGCCTAGATCAAAGACCAATCCGTAGCGGCGGCCCCCCTCCTCCCACGGCTGCCAGGCGATCATTGTTTTGTCGTGAACAACCGCAGCCCCATGAAACTCTGTCTTTGCCAACATCTCAGGTAGGGTGCGAAGGCAATGAAGTGGCGCCGTTAGATCTTGATATTCAGGTCCCATTGCCAGCTTGATTCTTTCGAAATCGGCCAGTCCGCTATTCTCTCCCTCGGGATTCAAGGTGACCAGTTTCTTGTCCAAAAGGGGATCGAGATGGAAAATAGGTCTGTGGCCCATTTTCAAAATCTGATAGTATGTTACCTCCTCCTCAGACTCACCAACCTGGATGGTCAAATCCTTTTTCAATTTGGTGCGGCAAGCGAGTCGCACTCCTTGTCTGATCTCCTCTTCCTCCAGGAGTTCCTTCCCTTCCTTCGAGGGGGGGCCGAGAGAAGAAAGAACTTTCACCTTACACTTGCCGCATTTCCCTAAGCCGCCGCAATCTCCTTCCAATTCCACATCGGTCTTTTGGAGGGCTTCTAAGATAGTCTTTCCCCGACGGACTTTCAGCCATAGGTCTTCCGGCAAAACTTTGAGCCAAATGTGTCTTTGCTTCTGTTTTCTTGGTGGTGGCAAGGAAAAGGAGCGTCTCTTTTTTTTCTTGCTCTTTTTTTTCCGCGGCTTTTTCATCTTCGCCGGTCCTATCTTTGCTCCATCCAATTTCTCTAGGGGTGAAGCGCTACCGACTCAGAGTAGGTCGGTGAGTATCTGTTCCAAGTGCGAATAATCCGCATCCTGGATCTCCAAAGATAGCTGCAAAAACTCAGCCACCTCAGAAGCCCTGGAGACCAAGTCGGGATCTGAGGGCTGCCTTACGTATACTATCCTCTCGTAATGTTTAAAAACTAATCTTTTTATCTCGTCGTCATGGAGTTCAAGTGGTTCCAGGCAGTATTCCTCGAAATTCAGGATGAGGTCTCTTTCCAGAAAATAGGTGCCTGGCATCTCGTTAATGATATTCTCGTACTGTTCACTGCCAAGGAGCATCTCAAAACAGTGAAGCCCTGGGACTTTAGTCACCCCTTGGTGTCTGCAGAAGTCATCGATGTCAGGAAAACAGGTCCCGTAAAGGCAGAGGATGCGTTCGTTTCTTTGTCTGGCTGATGTGATTACTTCTAACAGGTATTTTCTTAAGTCTTGCGGCCTCAAGTGTAGGTTGGACGGAAAGTAATTATAGCACAGGTAGGGGTATCTTTCTTCCAGCTTCAGGTGTTCCAAGGCTGGCCTGAAAACACCACATGCAATGAGTCTTGTCGATGGGCGCATCTATTTTCGTTTCGCCCCTCTTTATCATTGTTTTCAAATAGTAGTTTAATATTTGGTTTAGAGATTTTGAATACCGGGAAACTTCTTTTTTATTTCAAGAATCAAATCCGTATCCAACAACCCCTCTCTTCCATCGTCCAGAATTTCATCGACCAGATCGTTGGCGCAGCTTAACATGCTGGGCCTGCCTCTCTCCTCCCATATATCGAAGTTACAGCGCACACTCAGATCAGGATAGAAGAATTCCTCTTTCATGTGTTCGATGGTGTGATCTTCCATAACATAATTTCCTCCCGGGCCGACTTTTTCAATCACATCGAAACCGAGAGTACCTTCGTTCACGCTGATACCCGAAAGGATCCTGTTGATCATTCCAATGATCTCATTATCTATCACGTACTGTTCGTAGGAAATTGAATTCCCTGAATCCAACATCCCGGCTGCCAAATGAATGAGATCCGCTCCATTCATGGCAACCATCAAGTTAGAAAAAGTTTTTTCACAGCCAGACTGAATGTCAGGCCTCTTGGCCTCAGTAACACCACCTGAAGCATAGATGGGTAAATCGTAGAGTTTTGCCAGTTGCACCGCGGCAGCATTCATTATTGCCATCTCCACTGAGCCCATGGTGTATTCCATGTGCCGCAAATCCATAGTGGTAGGAACGGCACCGTAGAGCACTTTGGCCCCCGGACTAAATACCTGGCAGATAGCCACCCCGGCGAGCGCCTCAGCGTGCATTTGACAAAGGGTCCCGGCCAGAGTTGCAGGTGCAGTAGCCCCGGAAATGGGCGCAGGAGCACAGGTGACAGGGATGCCGCTGGTGCTACAGATATTGAGAATCTTCAGCGTGTTAGCGTCAATGGTAAGGGGGCTTATGGGATTGCTTATTACCGAAACGAAGGGTTTTTCTCGAAGCTCTTCTTCTCCTCCCGCAATGAGTTGTGCAAGCTCCCACATTTGTTTAACACCCTCTGCATCATCACAGCCTCCCATTACATGTTTGGAGGTGAAGTTGAGGGCGTGATAGAAATCGTTGAGATGGTAGTATTGAGGCTCCAAGTCATGTGCCTGACAAGCAATGATGTAGAGACTTATATTCTCCAGTTGATTCACCAGGGTGGCGGTGTGAGCCACATCCCTGAGCATGGTGAGACGGTAACCGCCAGTGCCCATATCGAGGATACGAAATACTCGGCCTCCATTAGCGAAATGCACCATTCCCTCTCCGAGATGCACATCGTTTTTTCCGTCTCGAGAATAGAGAACGAACTGAGAGGGGGCCCGCGCCAAGACTTCATCCAACCAAGCGGCCTCAAAGCGCACTTTCTGATCGCCCTGGTCAATAATGGCCCCTGCCGCCTTAAGTATATCGAGATAGTTTTGTTCGAGTATTCTGATCCCCACACGCTCCAATATCCGGCGGGACGTCTGGTCTATCTTTCTTACATCTTCAGGCGAAAGCGGCCTGTATGATGGTAAACGCATTGGCATGGTGAAGCCCCGTCCTCAGCTACTTTTCAAAATTTGTTCTATCTCTTTGAGCACTGCGTCTGGTTTGGGATCCACCTCGTGTTCGAAAAGAATCCTCTTAGCCTCCATGTTGCAACGCTTGTAAAGGTCCATGGCACCTTCGTTTTTCCAGGCATCGTAGCGGGAACGGTCCAGAAGCTTCGGTAGAAACAAGGCTTCCATGAAATGATCATAAGTATGGTCATCCATGAGAAAAATTGAGCCAGGACCACCTCGACCCACTCTCTCTATCACCTCTAAAGCCAGGGTAGCATCATTCACGGGGATTCCCTGGACATAGAAACGACTCATGGCTATCAGTTCGTTGGCCATCGTAATCATCTCAAGGGAAGAGGTACTCCCATATTCCAGAAAACCCACATCGTGGATCAGGTTCGCACGCGAGAGCATGGCGGTGATGATGGAAAACATGGCTTCAGCTCCCGCTTGGGCATCCATTACCTTGGCATCCGAGGCTCCGGCAAAGGCCCAGATCGGGAGGCCATAGATCTCGTCTCGCATGTCAGCTAAGGCGGCTTGGGTGAGACTCCATTCCGGGCAACCATAGCAGACCACGCTGGACTTCATGTCCAAGGCACTTACATTGGGGCCAAAAAGAAAGGGTGAGCCTTTGCCAGCCATCTGATGCACCACCAGACCCACCAGGTTTTCGGCGATTCCCAGGGCCATGGCCCCGGCCAGGGTTACCGGAGCGCCACCACCTGCATTGGACCCAGAGGGAAGACAAAGGGGGATCTTCTTTTGGGCGCAGAAAATGAGTTTTTCCATCACATTTTCAGGAAATCGTAGAGGGCTTATGGCCTCTGAGTAATTGAGAATAAATGGTTTCCTCTGAAGCTCCTCTTCACCTCCCACAACCGAGCAGGCAATCTCATGGATCTTGGCAATGTCTCTACCGCTGTCCGCGATGAAAACTATGGGTTTGTTGATGTTCCTGACCATTTCAGCAAAAACATAGACGTAGATATCTTCGATGGGAGCGTCTTCAGGGTTTGCCATAGACATGGCAAAGTCGATGTTCTCCAGGTCATCCACCAAGGTGGCGAAGTTACTGACGTCTTTAAGAACTGTTCGCCTCCGTTCGCCGGTTTCCACGTCCAGAGTGAAGGTAGCGTCCGAGCCTGTGCCATAGAAGGAGTTTTCACCGGTGAGGTCCATCGCCTTTGCACCCTTTTGGTCATAGAGACTTATTTGTTTCGGAGCTGACTTCAGAGCCTCTTCAACGAGATGAGGGGGCATACGCAGCCAATCACCATCGAAAATCTCGCAACCTCTGTCGACAAGCATTTCCAAGGCACGGGGATGTTCCATCTTAAAACCCGTTTTCTCGAGGATCTCTAAAGCCGCCGTATGGATTGCCAAGGCCTGTTCGCGGTTTAGTACCCTGAGCCGGGGCTGAAAGGTGGGAATTTCTGAGCGTTTCATAGCATACTCCTAATATCCGTGTTCAGGAAATGCCGAGTAGCTTTTTGGCCGCAATCACCGCGGAACCTGCATCTGGTGCGTAAGAGTCGGCCTTGATCTCACTGGCGAAATTTTCTGTAACCGGCGCCCCACCTATCATTACCTTGACTTTATCCCTGATTCCGGCCTCTTGCAGAGCTTCGATGGTTTCACGCATGGCCGGCATTGTGGTGGAGAGCAAAGCAGACATGGCCACTATGTCCGCTCCCACTTCTTGAGCCTTTTGGGTGAAATCTTTCGGAGAAACGTCAACGCCCAGGTCCGTTATGCTAAATCCCGCCCCTTCCATCATCATGGCAACCAGGTTTTTGCCGATGTCGTGTAAATCCTGCCGCACAGTTCCGATAACGACTTTTCCCTTAGCGCTTAGTTGGCCTTCCTCAAAGAGCGGTTTGATCAGTTTCATGCATTCTTGCATGGTCTTAGCAGAGCGCAACATCTGCGGGACAAACATCTGACCAGTTGAAAACTTTTCTCCTACCTGGTCCATGGCGGCAATGAGACCCTTGTCCACAATGTCCTGAACATTGCTGCCAGCATCCAGGGCTGTCTGGGTCTCTGCCACAGCCGTTTGGATGTCTCCTTTGATCACAGCTTCGCTTAACGCGCTAAATTCACTCATACATTCCCCCTTTGAGTTTGGTTTTCACCACGAAGCTCCAGAGATATGAGATGTGGGATATGGGATGTGAGATGCAAGAGAGGAGAGGACAATCGCACTTCGCACATCTGCCATCTCTTTCTGTCCTTGGTGGCTTATACTCACCCTTTCACGACAAGCCGCTAATGTGGCCACTTTGATAGGCCTCGATAAAGTTTTCGCAATATTCATCCCGTCCCAAGAGCATATCCGTGGACAGCAATGTCGCCATCAATTGTTTGTCAGTCGGATCCAGTATGGCTGCAGACAAACCGGAGTTCATGCACAGAGCTAGAAAATTGCGATTGATCAGACTGCGCATTGGGAGGCCGAAAGAGATGTTGGAAAGCCCGCAAATGGTGTTCACGCCTGGAAGGTCATTCATGATGCTTTGGATAGCTCCCAGAACGGCCGTTCCCATGCCAGTATCGACTGATACGGGCTGCACCAAGGGGTCCAGGTAAATCTTCTCAAGAGGGATCCCTTCATTCGTCAGCTTGTTGATTAATTGTGCGCCGGCTTGAACTCTCTCTTCCACGGTATTGGGCATCGATGTTTCAGCCATGCACAAGGCTACTACCCGACAAGGCCGATCAGTGACGACGGGTAGGAGAGCTTCGTAACGCTCTTTCTCTAACGAGATAGAATTTATCATCGGCTCGCCTTTGTGGTGTTTGATCGCTTCGGCTAGAGCCTTGGGATTAGGACTGTCCAGACACAACGGCAGGTCCACAGCATTCTGGACGACCTCAACCAGCCAGCACAAGTAACCCACTTCTTTGTCCAGGAAGGTCCCGGCATTGACATCTATGTAATGGGCGCCGGCCTCGGCCTGCTCCCTTGCCACCTCACTAATGAAGTCAACGTCTTGTGCTTCCACTGCGGCTGCAATACTCTTTCGGCTCGTATTGATCTTTTCTCCGACGATAATCATGTTCATTCCCTTTGGAGTGAAGAACCATTGTCAAAATATTTCCATTAGTCGCTGATCCTATTAATTCGCACCTACAGCCGTCAAATCAGATCTCGAGGTAAATCGTCTTAATCAGGTGAGCCCCGGGAAAAAAATGTCGACTTTTCCACTTCATCAATATTAATGAAATCAAATTTCAGATGTGATTGAGACACGAAAGAAACGTGCAAGCCATATGCCAGGTTTTTTTGAAGATGTATTAGGATATTCTATTTTGACTCGCCCGTGAAATTAGATTGGCTAGACCAAGAAAACTTAAAAACCAAAGAACATCCCTCTTTTTTCATAGGGCAGGTACCGCTTGGCGGGATAAAAAATGGCTGCAAGATCCCATAGGGTTCTTACAGCCTTTGTTTTCTGCTTGACGTGCTGATGGTTCTCTCAGTCGCAGGTCGTTGAGCAACATGCACAGCTTTCGGGGACGCACCCGTCGTCTTCTTTCAGCGCCTCCAACTCCTCAGCCCGGGCCTCTCGAACCCCGACCACTTTGACATCGAAATGCAGACGTTCCCCGGCCAGCGGGTGGTTCATGTCGGCTACCACCAGGTCATCGCTCACGGACT
>JAUVTM010000154.1 GCA_030601545.1 Syntrophobacterales bacterium | reverse complement strand
ATACGATCGGACGCTCCCGAGCACGATTCGCGGGATATCGTTGGTTTCGTTCACCCCAAAAACTGAGATGTTTTGGTTCTTCACCGAGGCCTTTATGAACCTCAGGGCACCGCTCTTCTTGCCAACATGGACTGCAGTCACACGGTTTTTCAATCGAGCAAACCGGGATACAGTTTGATCCAGGTTGGTGATCTGCATGTCGGTGATCAGGAAGATGTCCGCTTCGCTCTCCTGGGCAACACTGGTGACCTCTTTGAGGTCAAGAGCCGTACCCCCACCGAAATACTGACACAAGACCTTGTAGATGAGCGAGCGACTGCGGCTGAAGGGCAGATATTCCTTGCCGCCGGCAGGGGCGTCACTGAAATTGTAAACTGCCACCCTGGCATCATGACGCAGGTAACCGTCCGCGGCACAGCCTCCACCCAACACCGCGTGGGACAGGTGAGAGCGAGGATCCACCATGCTGCCGGACGAATCAATGATCACTAAACAATCAGGAGTTTTCTCCTTCCTGCCGTATATTTGCCCCTCTCGCCTTTCCCAGATTTGGGTGATTCCGGGAAGAAACTTTCCGAAGCTGCTCCATGGATCCAAGTCTTTGAAGGGCTGGCAGACCTCCCATGGTCGATGGGAGTGGGGGTGGAGGTATCCTGAGCCCTTCATCGGCATCTTCAGAAGGGGCAAAGCGTAGTTTTCAGCCAACTTCATGTAATAGAGTCGGTTTGCATCAACCGGACTTCCCGCACCGTGCCCCATGCCCTCGGAAGCATTTTGGATCGGGATTTCAAGCTCGCTCTGGAGATCCTCAAAAATTTCCGCAAATTGTTCGGGTGAGCCGGCCTCTCGGGCAAACTCCCGCAAGGCTTGTTCGATCTCCTCGGGAGCGTACTGCTGGAATCCATGTTTCCCCATGCGTGTTTGTTGGTTCGGAATACTACCATTGTCGTCCTCGAGCATAGGACGGATGCCGCGGATGAAGCGGGCGAGACTCATCATCCATCTCCGCTTGTCTAGATAGGGAATGGTGACGAGCCGCTTTGCTGTCTCCTGATCTCCCTTACTGCCCAAGTCCACTCCCCAGATTCTCTCGTAGAGTGCAAAGATCACCTCTTCCATTGGGGTTTGGGCACCACTTCTGTAGAGCTCCGGCAAAGAACTCTGCCTCTCTTTCACCGCATGGGTGTCGGCTACTACGTCCATGAAAAGGTCTGTGGCTTTGCGGGCAAGGTCGCTATCACCAAGGATTTCCTTGGCTCGGGCATAAAGGCGTAGATGGGTGGAAAGGTCCCAGGGACAGCAGGTATAATGGCTGACACCGTGATCCAGCAGTGCTTCCAGAACTGTTTGCGCTGGAAGCGAGCGGGTCATGGCTCTGATATAGTCAAGATTTAAAATGATCTGCTTATTGCGGATTTCCATGGCCACCGGCGAGGAGCTGTCATCAAACCGGGGCAGGGGAAGCTCCGGGTAGAGATGCCGACGACGAACCTCGGGCCAGATTCGCTGCAGCAATTCTTCCAATTGTTCTGAACTTTGTTTATGTTCCTTCGTGGTGGCCATTATTCAAATCGGTCATTCAGCTTCGCTGTCATTTATAGTCATTTATTGTAATGCCCTATGCCCTATGCTTGCTCGGTGATTGCCTCTCCAGCTTGATAGATCTGGCCTGAAGTTATGCGGCCGAGCCCTCGGATGCGGCTGCCAACCCAAATCTCTCCTCCCTGCATCCATTCGCCGGTATTGCGGCCGCAATTCTTGTGGATGGAAATCTTGCCTTCTGTCATCCCGGCGCCGGTCCAATCACCTGTGGCGCCGGTCACGGTAATATCGCCACCCTGAAGAGCAGAGCCGGTGAAGTTGCCTGTGTCGCCTTCGATGCGGAGGGATTTGCCATAAGGGAGGCGATAGCCGAGAAAGTGTAACCTTCGCTCCATCTCGCCGAGGCGGAGCACTATCTTTTCTTCGGCAACGTGATTACACAGGGCAGCGACGTATATTCCCGCTGGCCCGGAAATAAGATAGGGGATGTCAACGCCGCTGTCCAACACATAACAGAAATCCTCGATGCTGTGGGCATCATAGCTCAGGTTCTTTATTACTTCAGCGGCTGTTTCATACGCCTCGACCACCCGGTTATGTTCCACGAACCAAACCAGGCTCTTCAGTTCCTGTTCTACTAATTTGCCATAGCCCGATGTCAACTCAGCCATGATCTGATCATGGGCAGCTGACAGCCGGTCCAGGGGTAGAGTCCTGACCTTGGAGAGAAACTCTTTAAAGTCCTCAAATGGATTAAACACTTACTTCTCCAGGTTCAAATCCTTTTGAATCTCAGCATAGATCGGATGGTCGCCAGCCACGGGCTCCAGGGCTTCCCCTTGAAAGATGCGATACGCGGTGGCCAGCGCCTCCTTCACGTGTTCAGCCTGCTCGCTGTATCGCTGAAAAACTTCGTTCATGGCTTCCCGGGCCAGGTGGATTTGCAGAGGGTCATTGCGCCGGTCTTTTTGCAGCAGGGAAAGGTGCGTATCTGTCCACTGTGCCCTGTGGGCCAGACAATAGGGGCCAACCGCACGCATCTCTTCGATTCCAACTGTAGACGCTTCAGTAAACCAGGCCAGTGCTTTAGCGTAGTTTGACAAAGACACGGGTAAACGGTTGGAGGCGCAATTGCGCAGCCGGTGGCAGAGATAACCGGTGTAGTGACAGCCCTCTTCGCACACTTCGTTGGATCGTTTCTGCCCGTGGCGGTCGCAAAAGGAGAGTTCAGCCAGCAGCATTCTCGTATAGGCATTTGCGTCCTGGTCTAGGTCTATGGAAGCGATTTGCTCCCGAACCTTTGTTCGACTGGTATGGTCAAGGGTGGGGAGCTGCAATGATTCCTCGAGGTGGGCCCCGAATGCCTCGGCAATGGCGGCGATTTGGGAGTCTTTTTCCTCAGGTGTTGGACGCTTTTTTAGGGCATCTTGAAGTTTCCTTTCCAGATCGGGATGGCGCAGCAATTCTTCCTTTTCCTGTCGCTGGCTGATCATGAAAGCATAGCTGGGGCCCGGATGTCGAGACTCGACCATGACATCAAAACGGTCCAGCAAAGGTGCAATGATGGTATTGGTCCCCTGGTCCTGGTAGTTGGCCGTGGCAAATAGGCAGTATTCGCTGTTGAGAATCATCTCATTGAGATATTCCCAGTTGCCCCGATCCACCCCATCCAGGATCATGCTCTGTTTGGTCTCCGGCAGCCGGTTGATCTCGTCCACGATTTTTACGGGAAGCTGGACGAAATAAGACCAGATCACTTCTTCCTGCCCCTGGTTCAGTTTGCCGAGGTCAGGTCTACCGATGATTTTTTCCTCTGTCTGTTCGGGGTGCCCGCCAACCTCACCGGCCCAGACGGTGCCTACGGGCAGTTGGTAAATTAGGGAGCCAACATATTCCGCAGCAGTGGTTTTCCCCAGACCGGGCTCTCCGATGATAAGGGCCTTACCCCCGGTTAAGGCGGTGAGGAGGGTGAAGAGGAGGGTGGAATTGAATTGCTCTCCCCTTACCTGGAGATCAGGACGGTTAAAGTAAAGTCGTGATCGGATAAAATCGTAGAGCTCTCTGACCGTATGTCGATATTTACCGTTTTCCATAGCTACCGTTTTCCTTCATTGCACCTACTATATCCCTTCCCCCGAGTTAAGTAAATAACGCCGCAAAAAACACAGGGCACAAGGTGCAAGGCGCAAGGCACAAGGAAAGCTATTCGGAGTCAGAATTCAGGAGCCAGGAGTCAGGAGCGAGGGAGGAAACATTGGAATATGGGTGATTCTCTTGGATTCTGGCAACTGGCTTCTCATATTCTGGTTTCTTCCTTGCGCCCTGAGCCTTATACCCTATGCCTGAGCGGAGAGCATTGTCTGCTCTACGCTCCAATTAAAATCCCAATTGACAGTGGAACGGCTATTGCAGTAGTTATGATGTAAAATATAGGTCTTTTCGAGTTCTCCAGGAAAATTCTATCAGCAGTTAACTATCAAGCCTGCGAGGGGGCGCAGATGAAAGTTCGAAACATTATGGCAGCTGAATTGGTAACCTTGCGCGTTGACGAAGAGTTGTCTTTGGCCAGTGACATTATGAACCTCGCACGCATTCGGCATCTGCCCATTGTGGAGGGAGAGCGTCTGGTGGGGATTATCAGCCAACGCGATCTGTTTAGGGCCTCTCTGGCTTCAGTGATGGGCCATGATTATGCTGAAACGCGTGACCATCTCAAGTCCGTTGCCATAAGGGATGCCATGGTAAGGGAAGTAATCACCGTGGGGCCGGATACGGATATCCAGGGGGCAGGGAGGATTATGTTGGAGAAAAAGATCGGCTGCTTGCCGGTGGTTGAGGATGATCGTCTGGTGGGCCTGGTGACGGAAACCGACATCCTTCGCTGTTTTCTCTTACATTACGAGGAGTGCGTAGCAGATGACTAAAAACCCTAACGTTGCATACCCACACCGGGAGTGTTGTTGAGGCTATAGAGAAAAGTCACAATTCATGACCGGGGCAGCTTGGCCTTGAATTCCTCCAGGGCAACCTTCTCCAGATACTTTAGGTCTGCCAGCGATATTTCAGTGAATCTGACACCGATAACACGTGGCCGGTTGGACTCGTCTTTGCTATCTGACCATATCACGATTGCGGTCACTTTCATGGGCTCTATATCGGGGGCCTTGATGGTCATAAAGACTGGTTCATTTAACTGTAAATACTGGGTGCAACGTATATGGGCACCTCCAGCACTTATATCTCTTGTTTTTCCCTCCACCGATCCCCTTGCTGTTTCCAGCGTGACAGGCCAGTCAACTTTTATCCTGAATGACAAGCGGTTCTGCTCGCCAACCTCGAATGTCTCCACGCTAAAATCTCCTTTCACATCCGGGCTAGAGTGATACCCCTCTCGACCTCTTGGCGACTGTAAGTCTTCCGGGAGACTATTTCGACACCTGATGGAGTATGTGATCATGCAAAAACTTGGCCATAATGCTTCAATTTTCCTTCGGTTGAAACCAAGCACCCGGTTCTAGTGCTTACTCCTCATCATATATGAGATAATACTGCGCTCCACTCGGCAAGAGGTGTTTAGTATGTACTTGGAAGCTTATTTCTCAGCATTTTATGCTAGCACCAATATACATTCTGGGGACGGTCTGGTAGGATTAAAAAAATACCGTTAATTAACGTCCATCCGGAAGCTCCGGATGACGCGGGCTGGAGTTTTCAATTCACAAATGAAGCGAACTACCTTTCTTGCTGCCGAGATTGACCAAGCTCGTAGATTGCTGGATTTGGGCG
>JAUVTM010000022.1 GCA_030601545.1 Syntrophobacterales bacterium | reverse complement strand
GGTTCTACAACCATATCAAAGTTTCAAGGCACCTCCACACCAATTGAAGGCACCAATCTCAAAACAAGTAAGGGCACTGGTGAATACATCAAGGGGACCGGCCGCTTCGAAGGAATCAAGGGGACCCTTACATATACCGGCAGGAGACTCATGCCCTTTTCTAAGAAAACGGGTACCCGCAGCGATTCTTACCACGATGTCACTGCAACCTATACCCTGCCTTCCAAGTAATTCTTGCCTGAGAGAGGTGGTTTTGAGACTAACTCTCTGTGAAGGTAGAGTCAGCAATGGCTCTACCTTTTTCTTTGCCTATGCCGTATCGTTTTGATCTAAAGTCCGCACTGAACCTTGTAGAAGTGTGGATTACATACTTTAATGCACACTTTTGCTCCTCAGGACCGACCACAACATCTGGGTTGTGGTGCTATTCATTTTGCAAAGACCCTGCGGAGCTTCGGCTCCGCTTTTTGTTGGCATCGGGTTTGCACCACAAAATTAACCGAGTGAACATAGGATTCACTCGTTCGATCGGTGGGTCCCTCATCGGCTTCTGTGCCTCCCGTGCCGATGGGGGTAACTTTTTCTACCGCATCGACTTGACCACTCACAGCATTCTGAGCTGTAGCGATTGTGGGTAGGAAGAACAAGGGTGCTACCGTATCGTAAATTTTTTGAAGTATTAGTCTTGGAAGTAGCTTTACCCAACTTAAAGGAGAACTCCTATGATTCTCGACTGGTTGAAAGAAGATATTGTTTTAGGGGACGGAGGAGCCATATTTGAGTTGGAACGTAGGGGCTATGTTAGTGCCGGGCCTTTTACCCCTGAGGTTGCCATAGAGCATCCCGAAGCCCTCAAACAGCTCCAGGTTGACTTTGCCAGGGCAGGCGCTCAGGTTCTCCAAGCGTTGACCTACTACGCTCATGAAGAGAAGCTGAAAGATATTGGCAAGGTAGACGCCCTAGCAAGGATCAACAATGATGCCGTACGAATTGCCAACGAGGTTGCCAAGGAATATGGGTGTCTAGTTGCCGGCAATCTGGCTAACACCTGGATCTACGATCCCTCTGATCCGGCTACTCATAAGGAAACGAGACGTCAGTTTGACAAGCAGATCGAGTATCAAATCTCCCACGGTATAGATTTCTTCATAGCCGAGACTCTGGAGTATTTAGGTGAAGCCAGAATTGCCCTCGAGGCAATCAAAGCAACCGGGAAACCGGCTATGATTACACTTGGCTTCAAGTCGCTGGACCGCACCTTAGATAGAGTGGTTTTAGAAGATGCTTTTCAGGAACTTGAAGACTCGGGTGCTGATATCGTAGGAATCAATTGTTTTCGCGACCCTGAGCACATGCTTCCATTGGCAGCGCGGGTGCGTCGAAAAGTGTCCTGTTTCGTGGCCACTCAACCGGTGGCATATCGCTGTACAGCAGAGAGGCCATACTTCCAGATCCAGAAGTTTCAGGGCCATCTTGCCTTTCCTCTTGAGCTCGATCCTTTCGTGCTAACCAGGATTGAGATGGCTAATTACACTCTGAAGGCCAAAGAGATAGGAATCAATTACATCGGTGGCTGCTGTGGGACGGCTCCTCATCACCTGCGTGCTATGGCTGAGGCATTGGGACGTTCTGTACCCAATAGCAAATACTCTCCGCGGCTGGAGTTGCATGCGATTATAGGTGATGAAGGTCATCAAAAAGAGAGAGACGAACGCATATTGTGCGAACAATTCTACGACCCGGCGGTGTGCCACTTCATGCTAGAAGGAAATGGGGAAGACTAGTACTGTAACACTCGCCAAGCGTTCATTGTCTCACCAGACTATCTGTCGGCTAAGTCACTTATGCCTGTGCCGAGAGGGTCGGTATTTACAATGCCCTATCGATTTTCTTGCAGTTCACATCTCATACTCCATACTTTCGCAGTGATCGAGGTGGGGCTACATCTCATCATTATCTGTACTGCGATGGACCAGTCTCCCATCAATTAGCTTAAGACATTTGAAATCTCTGCAGAAAGCATTGGCCTCTTGATAGTTAAATCCTATCAAAATAGTTGTTTTCCGTGGCGTCTTTGATTAAGTTGTCATGTTGGCAGAATTATGATCATACACATCTGGAGGCCTCTACTATGGAGACTTATTTCAACGACCTCAGAGAATCTAATGAGTTCTTGAACATACTACTGGACAATATGAATTCGGCGGTTCTAATTGCGGATGAGAATCTCCAAATCCATCATTTTAACGATAAATTCCTCCAACTGTTCGAGAAGTCAAAAGATCACGTTTTAATAAAAAGATTCGGCAAAGCCACGGGTTGCATATATTGTGTCGAGGAAAGGAAAGCTTGCGGGGAGACGTCACAGTGCGAGAGCTGTGTACTCCGTCGTTCAGCCCTGAAGACAATGGTGGAAAAAGCCCCTGTGGACAAAGTGAAGCTAGAACGGGTTTTCTATATTGACGGAGTTCCTACTACGAAATTTCTTGAGATTAGTACCCGCCATGTTCATTTTCAAGGTAAAAGAATGATCTTAATAATAATCTACGATGTTACCGGCATCGAACAACAGAAGATTGAACTTCAGAGAAAACAGCAGCAACTCGATCAAGACCTTAAGGCAGCGGCCGGAATCCAGCAAAGTTTGCTTCCCGCTTATTCTCCGTGGACAGGTGCCTTAAATATTGCCTGGAAATTTGAGCCATATAGTCAGATCGGTGGGGATATCTTTAATATACATTACCCGGATAGGAATCATATCGAGCTTTATATGTTGGACGTATGCGGACATGGTGTACCTGCAGCCCTAATAGCAGTGTCAGTGTCCCAATTTCTGCAGAGCAAGCGCAGCCTCTCAGAGGATGAATTCAGAGTTATGTCACCGGAGGAAGTTCTAAACAGCTTAGAGCAAGCCTTTCCTTTTGAACGTTTTGACAGCTACTTCACCATTATCTACATGGCCATAAATTTTTCCCAAGGTCATCTCACCTATAGCTGTGCGGGACATCCACCTCCAATCTTGCTGCGCTCCAACGGAAAACTAGAAGTTCTCGATCGCCACGGTGCCGCTATTGGGTTAGGAACCACTCAGCCATTTGGCCAGGAAGAAAAGAAACTGCAACTCGGTGATAAGGTGATACTTTACACTGACGGCAGCCTAGAAAATAGCAATTCTGCGGGGGAAGTGTTCGGAAAACAGCGATTTTATCGGGTCCTCAATAAGCACTGTGATGACTCTGCACAAGGGATAGTGGAAGCAGTTTATTCAGCGGCAAAAAACTTCGGAAAAGATACTGAAATCGACGATGACATCAGTATTTTGGTGGCGGAATACGTCGGCAAGAAACAGCAGCGAACAAATTGACAGAATGAATTAATCGTTACAATTTAAAGTCCGCATTGACCCGCTGAGAGTTTAAGATCTCATACATCTACACTTCGTCTTTTAAAAAACGGTTACCATATCTAGCCCCTACCAGATCGACACAAAAAGCCCCGACCACTCTCAGCAGGGATCGGGGCTTTTTCTTCCTTATTGGTCTACGCGGCTATTCTTACTCTCAGCTTTTTACTGCTCACCTTTAATCTTTTTTATAATTTTCGGAATGGAGAAAGAAAAGACAAACAACCCTATGGAAAAGAAAACCTTGAAAGACAGCAGTTCACCCCAGTTTCCTGAAACCCAAACATCTTTTAGTGTTCCGATGAAGAAGGTGAAGATAAAGGTCCCGACGATGATGCCCAGGCCCGTACCAAAAAAGTAGTCCCCAAAACGTACCTTGGTAAGACCCATGCCGAAATTCATGGGTGTGAAAGGAAAGTAGACAAGCCGTAAATAAAGAACCGTGGCAAAGCCATTCCTCTCAATGGCATCGTCGTATTTCTTCAACTTATCCCCAATCAGTGAGGCCGCGAACTCCCTTCCAAGCGTGCGCCCAATCCAGAAAGCCGCACTTGCCCCAGCCATTGCTCCCACCCATACATAGAGAAATCCCCAATAGGCCCCAAAGATAGCGGCACCCAGACCGGTTAGTAGGGTTCCGGGCACGAACAGGCAGACCCCCGCAGTATAAATCAGCATAAAAACAAACGGGGCCCAAAAGCCGGCCGTATCCAGAAAGCGCCCCAATGCTTCAGCTGTGAGATACCCTTTGACGGGAGTGAATCTAACTATGTAAATGGCGACGATAATAAAAGCCACAAAAATAGACGCCTTTAGCATGGCTTTCTTTCGACTTGCCCTAGGCGCTTCCATTACCCCTTCCATCTTATTTCTCCTATGGGAACGTCCGCTTTCCGTTACCAGTAGTCCGTTGTCAGTAGTCCGTTGTCCGTCGCTTGTTGGGGAATTTGTCATTTGTCATTCTTTATTGGACATTAGTCGTATCTGCAATTAAAAGCTTACAAGTCTAAGCCGGCTAACTGGTAAACCTACCATGCCTTTACTCCTCGTAAAACCTCTATCTAGCTCTCGCCCGCTCCCTCCGGTCGCTCGAGTTCTCAGAGTACTCAGAGAGCAAAATAGCAACCTTACATTTGAACTCACTTATAAGGCCCCGCGCAGCGGGGGGCCCGATGAGCCCTCTGAGGTCTCCGTGAGCTCTGTGAGAGATGAAAGTACTTCTTTTGTCACTTGGTCTCGGAAGCTTTGACCGCATGACCACCGAACTCCCTGCGCAGGGCGGCAAGAACCCTATCTTCGAAAGCATCCTCTTGCCTGGACCTGAATCTTCTAAACAGGGAGAGTGCTATCACCGGGGCTGATACCCCGCTTTCCACCGCCTGTTGCACAGTCCAGCGTCCCTCGCCGGAGTCTTCCACATATCCCCGGATCTCTGTAAGTCTGGTGTCATCGGCAAAGGCTGACTCCAGGAGCTCCAGCAGCCAGGAACGGACAACGCTTCCCTGATTCCAGAGATGAGCAACTTGAGAATAATCTAGAAACTCAGCATAAGGTGATCCCTCCATAATGGCGAATCCCTCTCCGTAGGCCTGCATCATGCCGTACTCGATGCCGTTGTGAACCATCTTGACGAAGTGCCCGGCACCGGTAGGGCCACAATAGAGGTAGCCGTCCTCAGGAGCAAGAGTTTTGAAAATGGGTTCGAGATGCTCGTAGACCTCTCGTTCTCCACCCATCATCATGCAATAACCAACCTCGAGTCCCCAGATGCCGCCGCTTACTCCCACATCCATGAACTTGATTTCCTTTGCAGCCAGCATCTCCGCCCGGCGAATGTCATCTTTGTAGTAGGTGTTCCCCCCATCGATAACAATGTCACCCGGGGCAAGCAACTCCAGGAGTTGGTCAAGATGGTCATCAACCGGTTTGCCAGCGGGAAGCATTAGCCAAACCACCCGTGGCGCGGTCAACTTGTCAACGAGTTCGGTCAGTGAAAAGCTCCCTATCGCACCCTCTTTGACAATCTCTTCGGTTTTACTAGGGGTCCGGTTGTAGGCTACAACCTCATGGCCACCCTGGAGGATCCGTTTTGCCATATTCATTCCCATGCGCCCCAATCCGATCATGCCTATTTCCATATCAATTCCTCCTCGCCACAAAAATTCGAAATTCGGATTTTAAATTACGCCTATCCACTTAACCCCGCAAAGAATCTCCTCTCCCCCACTGATTGGGGGAGAGGGAGAGTATAGTTATCTTGCGGAGCAAAAGCTATATATGCGCCATGCTCTTTGCGCTATGCTTTACTCGCATGCTCTTCCTTTAAGATTGAAAAATAGCTTAAGACCTTTTTTGACCCTATCGGAGAAGATCTTTGGAGAAAAGAACGTCCCTGCGACTCTTTTGTTGATCTCACCCAGAGTCGGATAGGGATGTACTGCAGAAGCCAAGGTGGAGAGTTTCATCTTTCCGTTCAACACCGCCACCCATTCACTGAGCAGTTCTCCTGCCTGGGGCCCCAATATTTGTACACCTATAGGCTTCTCTTTTCCGTCCAGTATCATTTTGATCGTACCGACTCTCTCGCCCTCCGCCAGGCTTCTGTCGTTGTCTTTGAACTCCTCGGTCCAGACCGAATACTCTATTCCGGCAGCTTCTGCTGCTTTCTCATTCATGCCAATGCTCGCCAGCTCGGGATCTGTAAACGTACACCACGGCAGAAAAGTATAGTCCACTTTTCTGGGGAGATGAAAAATCGCATTAGTGAACACAATGCCCCCCTCATAACCGGCAGCGTGGGTGAATTGATATTGGCCGGTAACATCTCCTGCTGCATAAATATGCTTCTGTTTTGTCCTCAAACGGTTGTCAACCTGGATGCCTTTTCCACTGAACTCTACGCCCAGACCTTCCAGACCTAAACCTTCAACATTGGCTCTTCGACCCATGGCGACAAGGATCTGTTCTCCCCTGAGCTCAGTCGTCTTGCCCGCACTATTTCTCATAACTACCTCGCGCTCACTCCCCAGATCCCGCACACTCATCACAGAGGAGTTGAGATAAAATGTCACCCCTTCAGATTGCAAGACCTCCATGACTGTGTCGGCCATGTCTTTATCTTCTTTGCTCAAGATCTGATCGCTGCGTTGCACCACAGTGACCTTTGAGCCAAGACGACCGAATGCCTGTGCCATTTCTATGGCTATGGGGCCGGCGCCAAGAATGATCAAGGATTCCGGCAGATGATCGAGGGACCAGATTTCTTTGTTGGTGATGTAGGGCGTGCTATCCAGGCCATCTATGGGCGGGATTCCAGGGGAGGAACCTGTGGCGAGAACCCAGTTCTTTGCTGAGATGGTTTCCCCATTGAGGCGGATGCTGTGCTCATCAACAAAGATTGGCTCGCCGAATTCAACTTTGGCCCCGAGCTTGCAGAATCTTTCCTCAGAATCGTGCTCTTGAATGGTGCTGATAACCGATTGAATTCTCTTTGCCACCTCCCGATAATCAACAGGCGGAAGCTCAACCCCTGGAAGACCAAATTCTTTTGAGTTCTTCATCAGATGGTACACGTGAGCAGTTTTGATCAGGGTCTTGCTCGGAACACAGCCGTAGTGCAGGCAGTCACCTCCAAGTTCCTTTTCTTTCTCAACCAGCAGAGTTTTGGCACCAGCCTGGGCTGCCCCGGCTGTAACGGTCAGGCCTGCTGCCCCACTGCCAATCACACCTATATCGAAATCATAATTCGCCATAAGATTGTCCCTTTCCAATGGAATTATATTTGTATGTTCAACATCTATATCTTAGAAAACTAAGACTTTCGACTAGAAGTTCAAGGGGCAACGAGATTAAAAGTGGGACACTAACCAGCGTAGCCCCCTATGAACCTGAGCCAGTCGACACGCGCTGCAACTCGTCGAGCAATCTCCGGCGTTTCTCAGCAATGCTGGCAATCAACCCCTCAAAGGATTCGGCAAAGGCCGCCACACCCTCATCGAGAACCTTTTTGGTAACAGCGTCCAGGTCGATGCCAAGCTCGGCGAGTTGGCTCAGACGAGTGCGAATACCGTCCAAATCAGTCTCAACGGTGAGAGCGACGTGGCCGTGGTCCAGAAAGGCCTCAAGCGTGGCTGGCGGGAGTGTGTTGACCGTGTCCGGCCCTATGAGGTTGTCCACGTAGAGCGTGTCGGGATAAGCAGGATTTTTTGTACTGGTGCTAGCCCACAAGGGACGCTGCACGCGAGCGCTCTGTGCGGCCAGTTTCTGCCAGCGCTCGCCCCTAAAGATCTCGCGAAAGCGTACATAGACACTTTTGGCGTTGTCGATGGCGATTTTGCCCTGCAGATCCACATTATCAGTGCTTTCTAAGGCCGCAGCCACAGCGCTGTCCACGCGGCTGATAAAAAAGGAAGCCACGGATGCAACTCTGCCGACATCACCACCAGATGAAGCCAGTTTTTCCAGCCCGGCAATGTAGGCTGCTGTGACTGCTTCGTATTGGTCCAGGGAGAACATCAGCGTAACGTTGACATTGACACCATCACCAATGAGCGTCTCGACAGCAGGTATGCCGGCAGGTGTGGCCGGAACCTTGATCATCACATTTGGTCGCTCCAGGGAAACGAAGAGGCGGCGGGCTTCAGCAATGGTGGCCTCGGTTTCGTGAGCCAGCGCCGGATTTACCTCAAGACTCACATAGCCATCAGCACCCCCAGTCTTTTCATAGACTGGACGCAGTACGTCGGCTGCGCTCCGGATGTCGGCCATAGCCAGGTCCTCATATATTTCTGCCACCGATCTTCCCTCACTCACGAGACGATTCAAATCTTCATCGTAATCAGCACTCCCGGCAATGGCCTTTTCAAAGATAGATGGGTTGGAGGTAACCCCCCGCAGCCCCTGGTCAACCAGTTTTTGTAGTTCGCCGGACGCAATAAGGGAACGGCTTATGTAGTCGAGCCAGATTGCCTGGCCGAGTTCAGCTAATTCATGCAGTTTCGTCATTTTCATCCTCCAATCAAAGCAAATGTAATCTCGAATTATATCCGAGTAATTTCATTAATAGGATTATAGTCGATGTAGGGATAATTTTCTTACTGTCGGTTTAAAAGACTAAATCGCGGCTAGAAAGCCGCTCCTACAGATATTGTTTTCACATCTTATCCTGTGGGAGCGGCTTTCTAGCCGCGATCTCATAGATTTGGATAGTACCAGGGTCAAGTTTTTTTGAAAACTGGCGGTGGGAAAAAGCTGGGGTGTCGTCTACTCAAGGACCGTTAGGTGATGCTCGATATAGCCCATGACGGATAAACCGAGCACGAGGAGGGAGATTACCGCTGCGACAAGCATCGTCTTTTTGCGACGAGCCGGATGCCGCTCAGGAGAACGATCTATGAACGGCAGAGCCATCATCAACCCCACCAGGCCGCCGGGGATTATTACCGTCCCAACTACCGTCAGAGGTCCAGTGAAGATGCCAACAAGTTGGTTCAAGAACAGGACCCACCACTCCGGCTTGGGAACGTAAGTTGAGTCGGTGGGGTCTGCCGGGTCACCCAGAGGTGCTGGCCAATACCAGGCAACCAACCCCAGGACAACAGCGACCACGATGAACAGAACCAGCCAGCGGTTGACAATGTTGGGCACCAAAGGCACTTTCCGCCGGGCTGTCTCGCGCCCGAACACCGGGCTGGACAGACCCCGATGCCCGAGAAAATGGAAGTGGCCTGCGATCAAAAAGAGGAACAGCCCCGGGAGGAAGATGGTGTGGAGCACGTAATACCGCGTCAAAGCCACTATGCCGAGTCGAGGCCCCCCTTGGAGCATCCGGACCTGGAAATCGCCGACCACGGGGACCGAACCCATGATGCTGTTCCGCACCTGGGTTGACCAGTAGCCTTTCTGGTCCCAGGGAAGCAGGTCGCCGGTGAAGATGAAGGCCGGCACCACAAGCATGATTACCAACCCGGAGACCCAGACGAACTGCCGGGGGGCTTTGTAAGCCCCAAGGAGCAAGGCCCGTCCCAAATGGAGGCCCATAACCACCAACAGCAGATTCCAGGAGTAGTGGTGTATCCCTCTGACCACGTCGCCAAAGGGAATACTAAACTGAGCGTAGTCCACGCTGTCGTAGGCTGCGCCCGGGGACGGCGAATAATAAAAGGCCATAAAGGCCCCACTCAAAAAAAGCAGAACCACCAGCACCAGAGCCAGAGAGCCGCAAAATCGTGACCAGGTTAGGGAGTCACTTGAAACCTGAAGATCCCGCACCCGGGCAATGAGACCGTCCAGAGCCAACCGCTCAAGCAAGGTTTCAGACTGGTTGTCAGTTCCACTCATATTGTGTCACATCCTCAACGACTGAATCTCAGGGTCATCGGTTGGGTGGCTTTGGAGTGATCGCTGCCTGAATCATCGAACACGGCCATAGCAAAGCTGTATCTTTTCCTGGGGTTAAAGATGACGTCGTCTTCATGGCCGGTGTCGAGCTTGCGGTAGAGCATCACCGTCCAACCGCCGTCAGCGTAACGGCTCAGCGCTTTGACGTCAAAACGGGAGCCGGCCGGTTTTTTGGGTAACCGATAGGGGATGACGTCACCGGGCTTGAACTTGGAATAGTCTGTGATTTTGACGGCCTCTTCCATGAGCAGGAATCCAGGAGCCAAGGGCTCCTTGGTTGGATTCTGCATGTAAAGTGGCCTTAATTTATCTTCGGTCTGGTTTTTGACATCTCCACCTTCGCCTCTGTCCTTGACCCGTCCGGTCTCCCTGTATGATCCCGACGGCCTGCCGGCCACCGTAAGCCAGGCATCGTCGGCGTAATTGTAAGGGGCGGAGCGGGCCGCCTTCCAGTGCCACAAATCACCTTTCTCAGCCGCGGTCTTGGTGGCCAACTTCCAATCTTGTCTCGGCGCGTCTGCCGGGCTGTGGCAAGTCACGGCGCAGCCTCTGGTAGCGAACTTGTTGATCCGGGTAGTTTCGAACAAGAGGGCAATCCTATCCTCATTCCCCTTGAGATGGACCCACTGCTCACCATCAAATTGCCAAGATTGCTTGATAACACTCCTGGTTGGATCCACCCATTTGAATAAGAAATACAGGCTGTCGTCGTTGTAGACCGCTTTGGTGAATACGGTCTCTTCCTCTCCTCCGAGAATCTCTCTCCCCTTGACGGGAACCAGCACCGCCGGCGCCTTTTGCCAAACCGGGTCATCCAAGCTGGTGGGAGCTTTGTGGACGTGGGTGGCGGTGATGATCAGTTGGGCTTCTCCGCCCAACTGATCACACCCCAAGAGCCCACCACCAAGGACCAGGGCAAAGATCGTAGTCAGACTGACTAAATTCTTCCTGATCATGGGGCGGCTCCTATCTTTTTTGTTTCCGTCATATCACCCAGAAAATCCTTACTTTTTAAACTGTAGGGTTATAACTTCGGAGTCGTAAGAGTCCTCATCCCCTGAATTGTCGAACAAGGCCATGCCAAAACTGTACTTTTTTCTGGGGTTGAAGGCCACATCGTCATCGTTGCCGGTGTCGAGTTTGCGGTGGAGCATTACAGTCCAGCCGCCATACCCATAACGGCTAACCGCCTTGATGTCGGCACGTGAACCCTGGCCTTTTTTGGGCATACGGTAGGTGACCACGTCCCCTGCCTCGAACACGGAATAGTCGGTTATCTCCACTGCGTCAGCAGCAAGCAAGATTCCATGCTTGCCCAGTTGCTTACCCGGAGCTAGGGTGTACATGGGTTTGGACTTGTCGGCAGTTATGTTCTTTTTGTCGCCGCCTGATCCAGCGTCTCCTTTTCGGCCACCCTTTTTCTCGCTGATTACTGTTATCCAGGTATCATCAGCGATTCCAGCCGGATCCGACCTGGCCGCCTTCCAGTGCCACAGGTCCCCTTTTTCAGCAGCCGATGAGGTGCCAAACTTGCCGTCTTTCGCGTTGGGCGCGCCTTTTGGGACATGGCAGGCTACGGTGCAGCCCTTGGTAGCAAACTTGTTGATCCTGTTAATCTCAAACAAAAGGGAGATCCGATCCTCGTTGCTTTTAATATGCGTCCATTTTTGGTCAGCGTATTTCCAGGCGCCTTTGGTCACGCTCAGAGTGGGATCATCCCACTTGAACAGGAAATATATGCTGTCCTTGGTGTAGACCGCTTTGGTGGTCACGCTCGCCTTCTTGCCTTCGAACTTTTCTTTGCCCTCGAAGGGAACTCGGACCGCTTTGGCCGTTTGCCACACAGCGTCATCTAAGCTTGTCGGTCCTTTTTTGACTCGCTTTACAGTAACGGTCTGTTTCGCAGCTCCCTCCAGCTCACCCAAGCCCAGCAGCATTCCGCCTAAGATCAGGGTCAAGGCCAGCATCAAGGTAATTGCTATCCTTCCTCTCATGAAGCACCTCCTTCAAAATTTGTACTGGTTAATATCAAACGGTCAGAAAGACCTTCAGGTTGCCGTCTTCAATTCTGTGTTCCAGAACAACCAGCGGTTTTGTCGGCGGCCCGGCAATATTACGGCCGGAAGCATCAAAACGGCCGGAATGGCAGGGGCACACGAAAACCTCTTCTTCCTCCCGCCAGATCACATTGCAGGCCAAGTGGGTGCAGGTGGAGGAAAACACCCGCAGCTTTCCACCATCTTCAGTCTTGGCCCAGACAAATCCCCTTTGCGGCAGCACCAGCCACCCGTCCTTGACCATGAACTCGTAAGACAGCATTTCCATGCCGCCTGGCTCCAGGTCCTCAACGGGCCCAAAGTCGATCCATTTGCCAGTCCCCTTTTTCAACGATGGTGCAATGACATAGGAAGCGAGCGGCACCCCAATGACCACCGCAGCCACACCGGTCAATGCGGCCGTCTTGATAAAGGTCCGCCGGTCTGAATTGACCTCTGATTCTGAAGCTTTATTGCCCTTTGGAAAAACTCCGCCTTGACTCAATCACTCACCTCCAAGAGGGGAAAAGAGAGGCTGCAGACAATCCCATCTAAATGGGAAGTTGATACCCGCCCCCTATTGCCTACTGTACCCATAGACTTTATGGGTAATAATAAACCAGCAACTTAACCGCAAGATTGCCTGAAGATTACCATTTGGTAATGTTGTGAAGAAAAACTAGATGGGCTAAAAAGGGGATTTCCTGGGAAGGCTGACGGTAAAGGTGGTTCCTTTCCCCGGAGAGCTGGTGATAGCGACATCGCCACCGTGAGAGCGAGCAATAGCCATTACCAGACTAAGTCCGAGACCGACACCGGCATCTGAACGGCTAGGATCGCATCGATAAAACCTCTCAAAGATATTCGCAAAATCTTCACCTGATATTCCAATGCCGGTATCTTTGACTTCTACAAAAACCATAGATTCATCCCCATCTGTGGACACCGTCACAGTCCCTTCAGGCGGGGTATATTTTATTGCATTATCCAGGAGATTAGCCACCATCCGTTGAAGTTTCTGGATGTCCCCATAAACAAGAGCTCCTGTCGGTACCTCGACAACAACGGCTATACCTTTATCTTCTGCTGGAGGCTGAAACAGTTCACAAGCGTCTTCAACCACCCCGGCCATGTCAACTTCTGCCATGGCAAGGTTACCTGCTCCTGCCTCGAGTTCTGATATAGCCAGCATCGTTTCTATCATTTCCAGGAGGCGATCACACTCCTCAATGGTGTTTGCAGCCATATTTTCATACTCATCCATGGACTCACCGCTTGTCAGTGCCATCTCGGCAACCCCCCGAATCCTGGTGATGGGGCTCCTCAGGTCATGAGCAATATTGTCGGTCATCTCTCTCATCCCGTGGAGTAAGGCATGGATGCGATCCAACATACTATTGAAAGTCGTTGCGAGCCTGTCGACTTCAGCGCCTCTGGCCTTTAGGGGAACTCGCCTTTCAATGGCTCCCGCCGATATCTCCTCAGCAGTTTGTGTAACTTCTTCAATACCCGACAGTGCCCGCCTTGCCATGAACCATCCAATCAGGCCGCCAACAACCATCAAGGTGGCCATCATGATAAAGAATCTTTCTCGGAAGGCCCCCATAAATCTTTGATCATCCTCCAGGGACTTGCCTATCTGCACAATCTTGCCAGGCCCGATAATGCCATACAGGATGCGAACTTTGTACGGCAGCTGCGGCATAGTGAGTGTTTCAAACACATGACTCTCTCCACTGGTCAAGCGCTTCAATGCAACCCTGTTGGTTGCTACATTCTTCCAGGATGTCATATCTGACGACACAAGCTCTTCGCCGTCTAGGGATAGGACGCGCAGAAACATCCTATCCACCCCGCTGGACTCAGCGTCTTGAACGATATCGAGCTCGACCACATCAAGCCTTTTCAAGGCCAAATGAGAAGAAAGCTCTGAGACTTCGGCCAGTAAGTCCTGATCTGTACGTTCACGAAGGCCGGAAGCAATCAGAAAATTAAAGAGGAGGAAAGCCCCGAGGGAGGTAAGAGTGAATATGAACGCATACCAGAGGGTCAATCTAAATGCCAGGGTACCTGGTAGCCTAACTAGTTTCTCTAAGGACATAGCCCACTCCGCGAATCGTGTGGATGAGCTTCTTCCCAAAATCTTTATCAACTTTGTCTCGCAACCTGCATATCCGAGCTTCCACAACATTTGTCTGCGGGTCGAAATTGTAGTTCCAAACATGTTCCATAATCATCGTTTTCGAAACGACCTTGCCCTGATTGCGCATGAGGTATTCGAGTAAGGCAAATTCACGGGGTTGAAGATCGATCTCTTTGCCTTCCCTTGCAACCTCGCGGGTGAGAAAATCCATGGAAAGTTCACAAACAGTAAGACTGGTAGGCTCTGAAACCCCACTGCTCCTCCGGATCAATCCTTGGACGCGGGTGAGAAGCTCAGTAAAAGCAAAAGGCTTGGTTAAATAATCATCGCCTCCCCTCTGTAGTCCTTTGACCCGATCATCCACTGCCCGTTTGGCACTCAAAATTATCACGGGGGTGTTGATCTTCTGCTGTCGTAAAGTCTCGATAAGGGTCAAGCCATCCATCTTTGGTAGCATTATGTCAACAATGGCTGCGTCGTATG
>JAUVTM010000070.1 GCA_030601545.1 Syntrophobacterales bacterium | reverse complement strand
CTCCCTAGTGTCTCTCTTCTTTGAACAACACTTGCATACGCATCGACATGAAGCTACTGTGCATGAGCACTGGCATAGGCATGACGATGGCCATCACGATCACTTGTTCCCGGGAATGCCGCACGCCACATACCACAGCCACCGGCACGAACACAAAGCAACGACCCATACTCATCCACACTGGCCCGACCCTTATCACCGGCACGAGCACGAAGAAGATTAGGGATTGCGGATTCTGGATACTGGATACTAGATTCTGGATGCTTGTCTGTGGATCACACTTTGGCAGGCAGAGACGCCTGCCCTACTGGATTCTGGATGCTGACTTCCGGCTCCTCACTCTATGCCCCATGCCCTACTTGTCCTGAGCCTGTCGAAGGATGCTCTCTGCTTTCTCAAATCCGCAATTCGAAATCCGAAATCCGCAATTTACCCTATGCCCCATGCCCTACTTGTCCTGAGCCTGTCGAAGGATGCTCTATGCCTTCTCAAATCTGCAATCTCAAATCTAAAATCTAAAATCCGAAATACCCTTGACTATATCAGTGAAGATGGTAATAATCTTCTAAGCGTGGGTAGAAGCCCATATACTAAAGGGGTCTTGGTTCGTTAGTGGGTCACGAAGGCTTATTGGAACCCTGAAGGGTTAGGGAACGATAAGATTGTGTGACCTTTTTTTGTTGAGTTGAGCATTCCCGAAAAACGGTTGAGGATTTAACTATGCATATATCTGAAGGAGTACTATCTGCACCTGTGCTTCTTACTGGAGCGGCCCTGACGGCAGCCGGTGTAGCGGTAGGGCTGAAGAAGATGGATTATGAGAAGATTCCCCAGGTGGCGGTATTGACCTCGGCTTTTTTTGTGGTCTCCCTCATCCGGGTGCCTGTCGGCCCTTCCGCTGTACATCTTGTATTAAACGGCTTGTTGGGACTCGTTCTCGGTTGGGCAGCGTTTCCGGCTATTCTCGTAGGGGTTGCTCTCCAGGGGTTGCTCTTCCAGTTTGGCGGCTTGACCACTCTGGGCGTTAATACCTTTACCATGGCCATGCCTGCCATCCTCTGCTACTACCTCTTTGGCCGGGGCATCGCCCACAAACACTCAGGTGTGGCCACAGCCCTTGCTTTTGCCTGCGGCTTCTTTGCGATCTTGCTTAGTTCTCTATTGGTGGCCCTATGTCTGATATTTACAGGCGAGTCATTTCTCCAGGCAGCTAAGGTTCTTGTGCTGGCGCATCTTCCTGTGATGGTTCTCGAGGGAGTAGTAGTAGCTTTCTGCCTTGCTTTTCTCATGAAGGTCAAACCCGAGCTCCTTGGAGCAACTCATGCTGCTGGATAGGAAGCCCCGTCGAAGCTGGGGAGCTACCCTCACCGTATTGGCTCTCGGCATAATCGTGGCTTTGCCAATGGTGTCTCAAGTCTGGGCCCATAAGGTTAACGTTTTCGCCTGGGTTGAGGGGGACACGGTTTTCGTGGAAGGATATTTCCCCGGCGGGAAAAAGTCACAAGACTCATTGGTGGAGGTATTCAATCCTGCTGGAACCAAACTCTTGGAAGGCAGAACAAACGAAAAGGGTGAGTTCTCTTTTAAGATCCCGGAGCGGACCGATTTAAAGATAGTCCTAACCGCCAGCATGGGACACAAGAACGATTTCATTGTTCCAGCAAGGGATTTTGTAGAAGTGGGATCATCGCCATCCAGTCCGCCACAGTCGTTCGCAGTGAGTGCAAAGGACTCATCCGCACATCCCACTGACCTGAGCCAGCTGGAAGGAATGATCGACAGAGCTCTGGACCGGAAGCTTGCCCCTGTGATCAAGCTCATCCGCGACACCCGCAAAGAGGGCCCCACTATCACGGAAATCGTTGGCGGGATAGGATATATTTTCGGTCTTTTCGGATTGGTCATGTATTTGAAGAGTAGGAACAAAAAAAGGAGACAGGAGTCAGGAGACAGGAGTCTGGAGGGGTAAATTTTCCTTGTGTGTCTTGCTCCTGGATTCTGAATTCTAACTACCTGCCCTGAGCCTGTCGAAGGGCTGGCTTCCAAGCCTTGAGCCCTGTGCCTTACGCCAAAGCCGCTTTTTATAGCTCGAGCTCCTAAACAGATGTGGTCGTTTAGAAAACTAGAAATGGAATAATAGTGCATATCGACAACTTCGCCACCGGCGACTCTCTTCTTCACCGTCTTGACCCTCGAGTCAAGATAGTAGTCGCCGTCCTGTTCTCCGTGGTGGTGGCAGTGGCGGACAGGTACGGTTGCCTGGCAACGGCTGTTTGCCTTTCCCTTGCTCTCCTGTTTCTAGCCCGCCTCTCCTTAAGAGAGGTTTTTTTACGGCTTCTCGTAGTAAACGCTTTTATTGTTTTCCTCTGGCTTTTTCTGCCCTTCACCTATGGCGGGGAAAAGCTCTTCAGCATCGGTCCTCTGGATGCTACCCGGGAAGGGGTTATCTACGCACTGCTCATAACTGTCAAATCCAACACCATCGTTCTCGCCCTGATTGCACTCCTGGGCACCTCACCGATCATTAGCTTGGGTCATGCCTTGAGCCACCTCTATGTTCCAGACAAACTGATTCATCTGCTCTTCTTCACGGTCAGGTACCTCCAAGTGCTTCATTTGGAATATGATCGGTTGCGTGACGCCATGAGGATTCGAGCGTTCAAACCTGGCACGAATGTGCACACGTATAGAAGCTTCGCTTACCTGATTGGCATGTTGCTCATTAAGAGCTTCGATCGAGCTGACCGCATCCGCAAGGCCATGCTCTGCCGCGGATTTCATGGAAAATACTATGTCCTTAGCCACTTTGAATTGCAGAGAGTGGACGTGATCATGATGGTGATCATGATGCTTCTTGTAAGTGGCATGGCGTCATTGCAATGGATAATTCTGAAATAATAATAAGCCTCAAAGGGATCTCCTTCACCTACCATGATAACCAGTCCCATCGGCCGGTGCTGGATGATCTCAATTTGCAGATCAGTCGTGGTGAACGGGTTGGTCTGATTGGCGCCAACGGCAGTGGAAAGACCACGCTCTTTCACCTGCTGATGGGTCTGCTCCGCCCGACTGCGGGAGCAATAGAAGTGTTCGGCGCAGAGCGCCGAAAGGAGAAAGACTTCAGAGAGGTGAGGGAGAAGATCGGGTTGCTGTTCCAGGATCCTGACGACCAGCTTTTCTGCCCCACAGTAGCGGAAGACGTGGCCTTCGGCCCGCTGAATCTTGGCAAGAGTCAAGAGGAGGCTTTGGCGATCACTCGGGAGGTGCTGGAACGTTTGGGACTGGAAGGATTTGAGGACCGTTTGACCTACAAGTTGTCGGGGGGAGAAAAAAGGCTGATTTCCCTCGCAACTGTTCTAGCCATGAAACCCGAGGTACTCATTCTGGACGAGCCCAGTGCAGGGCTTGACGAAGACACGGTGGAGCGGCTCACCGAAATACTAAGAAGTTCCGATTTAACCTACCTTATTGCCTCCCATAATAGCGATTTTCTCTCCAAGACCACAGACATTGTCTACCGCTTGTCCAAAGGGAAAATAATAAATTAAATTTGAGCAGGTCTTGACACCCACCGAAATCTTGCTTTTTCAGGTAAGATCAGATATGGTTAATTGCCTTCCTTTCTTCTGAACTCATGAGTATCTTTCCGATGCAAACACTCTGATCAAGGAGCGTTTCGCAAGGTGGACCGGAGAACCTTTCTAAAGCTTGCCGGTGTTAGCGGGCTCTCGTTTGCCGCCAGTTGCACCTCCCAGCCAGAAAAAACCTTGTACTCCCTCGTTCAGGCTCCGGATGACATGGTAACCGGCAAGGCTACTTGGTATGCTTCCACCTGCAGGGAGTGCCCAGCCGGCTGTGGTGTCTTGGCCAAGAACAGAGAGGGCAGAATCATCAAGGTTGAGGGCAACCCTCTCCATCCCATCAACCAGGGTCGGCTGTGCATGCGGGGCCAGGCAGCCCTGCAGGGAGTCTACAACCCGGACAGAATCAAGACTCCCTTGTTGAAAGAAGCGGGAAAATGGCGCCCAGTAACGTATGCTGAAGCAGAAGCCATCCTGCAGGCCAAGGCTGAAGCAGCGGTGAGGAACGGGAAAGATAGAGTCCGGATGCTTACTGAGGTTGTGGGGGAAACCCTTCTGGGCCTCGCAAGCGAGTCCTTAAGAAACTGGAATTCCGAAGGGCCGGTAATTTTTGAGCCTTACGGATATGAAGCCTTGAAGGAAGCAAATTCCCAAGTCTTCGGGCTCGACGGACTTCCATCGTATAAGATGGACGAGGCTGACTTTCTCGTATCGTTTGGCGCTGACTTCTTGGAAACATGGTTGTCGCCCGTTGAGTACGCCAGAAAATTTAAAGACATGCACGGACTGAGGTGGCAGAATAAGTCTCTGTATTTTCATGTAAGCCCTTATCAATCCCTTACTGGCGCCAATGCAGATTTCTGGTTCTCTTGCAATCCTGACTCCGAACATTTTATAGCGCTCGGACTTTTGCGGGAAGGCATACGTCATGGCAATGGCAGCTTTCTACCAGAGAAGGTTCGAACTGCCATTGAGACCGCCTCTTCGCCTTACACCAGGGACAAAGTCTTCGAACTTTCTGGTCTACCACCCGAACTCTTCGACAAGCTTTACATTCATCTACAACTGGCACAAAAGCCTCTTATCCTGGGCACGACCACCAGCGCAACCGGGGCCAATAGCCTGCAGGCCAACATAGCCGTCAATCTTCTCAACCTGGTTTTTGATCCTGACCTTGCACTTATCGACTTCTCCAACCGGCACCGGGTGGAGACAGCGGCCAGAAGATCCACAGTCTTAGAATTCTTCACGGGATTGAAAAGTGGTGCGGCAGATTTGCTTCTGTTGAACAACGTCAATCCCGCTTTTGCTTTGCCCCCAGGAAGCGGAGTGAGAGAGGCCCTGGAGCGGGATTCTTTATTTGTGGTAAGTTGCAGCAGTTTCATGGATGAGACTACCGAGCTGGCCGACCTGATTTTGCCGGTCTGTCTGCCGCTGGAAGCCTGGGATGAGTATGGAGGGAAAGCTGGGATTGTCTCAACCCTGCAACCAACCATGGGCAGCTTGACCGGGGCGCCAAACATTGGAGATGTGTTGCTGCGCGCCTCCTTTGGCCCACAGCGACCAGTCAAGAACTTCCAGGCTTACCTCTTTGCCCAACTAACCCTCAAAGATGTTATCCAGGGGAAGAGAGACTGGCTCCAGGCTTTGCAGAAGGGAGGGCTCTTTCAATCAAAGAAGCAAGAACGTGGATTACGAGTCACCCTTGCCAATACATTTCAGTCTACCATTACCACCCCTCCCACTCCCAAAGAGAACCATCTAGTCTTATTTGCTGTTCCTTCCATCCGCTTCTTCGACGGCAGGGGTGCCAACAGGCCCTGGCTGTGTGAGGTCCCAGACACTTTAACTCAGGTTGCCTGGCAGACTCCGGTCTTGATGCATCCAGAGACCCTGGCTGCAAGAGGTCTGAAGCAGGGCGATATTGTCCAAATAGAATCCCGCTGGGGCCAACTAGAGATGCCCGTCTACGAAACGGTTGGTGTTCATCCAAAGGCTGCCGTGGTGGCTATCGGTCAGGGTCATACCGCATACGGGCGTTATGCAAGTGGTAAAGGACTAAATCCGATTGGGCTCCTTTCTCCAGAATTGGAGCCCAATTCTGGAGGCCCTTTTTTCGCCGCAGGACCCATTGCCCTCAAAAATACCGGCCGGTCCATGAAGCTAGCCCGCACCGACGGCAGCCGGATTCAACACGGTAGAAAGATTGCACTGGCAGTCGGTTTAAACGAGCTTAAATCCGAGCAACCCCATCAAGAACACGGACTAGGCATGTGGGAGTTTCCTTTTACCCTCCCACTACCTGAGGGCTATGATCGGGAAAGGGATTTTTATCCTCCTCATGAACACAAAGATTATCGATGGGCAATGGTGGTGGATCTGGATAAATGTATTGGCTGTAGCGCCTGCTCTGTCGCTTGTCATGCGGAAAACAACCTGGGCATCGTGGGGGAGAAAAGGGTTATCCAAGGAAGAGAAATGGCCTGGCTCCAGATCCAGCGCTATGAGGACCCGCAGAATCGTGGCACGATCACCTACCTTCCCATGCTCTGCCAGCACTGCGACAACGCTCCCTGTGAATCGGTCTGCCCCGTCTACGCCCCGCACCATTCCAAGGAAGGCTTGAATAACCAGATTTACAACCGCTGCATCGGCACTCGTTTTTGCTCCCAGGACTGCCCCTACAAAGTGCGACGATTCAACTGGTTCGTGTGGCAGTGGCCGGAGCCGCTCAATCTGCAACTGAACCCGGACGTGACTGTGCGCACCAAAGGGGTCATGGAAAAATGCTCATTCTGTATTCAGCGAATTAAAGATGGACACAACAAGGCCAAGAACGAAGGCAGAAAGATACTGGACGGTGAGATTCAACCGGCCTGTCTACAGACCTGCCCCACCGGGGTTTTTACCTTCGGAAACCTCATGGATGAGCAAAGCGAAGTAAGGAAAAAAGTCGAAGACCACAGGGCATACCAGGTGATGGGATACCTGAATACAAAACCTGCGGTGATTTATTTAAAAAAGGTGGTACAGGATATATGAGTGAGTCGCCTCAGCTAACATATGCAGAGATCGACCGCACTATACTCGACACCCTGCGTCCCCCCACCGGCGGCTATTGGTTGGCCATTATGGCGCTCATCATGGGGGTACTTCTAGGTGTTGCCTGCTGGGTTTATCAGATTTTCATCGGTATCGGCGCAGGTGGCCAGAATATCCCCGTTGCCTGGGGTACCTACCTCATCAATTTTGTCTTCTGGGTTGGTATTGCCCACTCCGGAACCCTGATCTCGGCAATCCTCCACCTTATGCGAGCCGGCTGGCGCAATCCCATTGCCAGGGCAGCGGAGACCATGACCGTCTTCGCCGTCTCCATCGCGGGTCTCTTTCCCTTCATTCATCTTGGACGCGTCTGGCTGGTATATTACATGCTCCCCTATCCCAACCAGAGATACCTCTGGCCCAATTTCCAGTCTCCCCTGGTATTCGACGTGGTTGCCATCAGTACCTACCTCATTGTGAGCAGCCTGTTCTGGTACACGGGGTTGGTTCCTGACCTGGCCGCAGTGAGAGACAAGGCTACCGGAGTTCGCAAGAAGATCTTTACCATCCTCTCCCTTGGCTGGACCGGCAAACATGAGCAATGGCGGCACTACACCAGGGGTTACCTCTTCTTTGCTGCTCTGGCAACCCCGCTGGTGATCTCAGTGCACAGTGTGGTCTCATGGGACTTTGCTCTCAGTGTTGTGCCGGGCTGGCACAGCACCATCTTCGCTCCTTACTTTGTCGCCGGCGCCATTCATTCCGGACTGGCAATGGTGTTGACCCTGTTGATCCCCTTGAGGAAGATCTTCCGCTACGAAAGAATCGTCACCATGAAGATTCTGGAAGCGGTTGCCAAAACCATTATCTTTACCGGCCTCATTGTGGGATACGCGTATGGTGTTGAGTACTTTTTGGCCTGGTACAGTCACAGCGCCGTTGAGATAGAAGCTTTCCGCTGGAGAGCCTTAGGTGATTACAGCCTTGAATTCTGGATCATGGTTGTGTGCAACAGCCTGGTTCCCCTGCTCTTTTTCTTCAAAAGAGTACGAACGAGCATCCCTTGGCTGCTTGGCATCTCCATTCTGATAAACATAGGCATGTGGTACGAGCGTTTCGTGATCATAGTCGGCAGCGTGGCTCACGGCTTCATGCCCCACGCCTGGGGACTGTATCGACCGTCCGGTATTGAGTACGGCATCATGCTTGGAAGTTTTTCTCTATTCTTTCTCTTTTTCCTGTTATTTGTGAAACACCTGCCTTCCATCTCTATGACGGAGATGAAGGAGACCTTGGATCTTGGAGAAAGCCATGGCGACTGATATTAGTGTCATCGGACTCTTTCCTGATGAACAAAAGACCGCTGCTGTCATTGAGGCCATGTCGGGGTATCCATGGCTGATTGACCGGGTTCACAGCCCTTTCCCCAGTCACAAGATTTTTGACGCCCTGAAGTTAAAGAAGAGTCCGGTAGGTTGGTTTACCCTTGCCGGCGGCATACTCGGATTTTTCACTGGCTTCAGCCTAGCCATATACACCGCCCTTGAATGGAAACTTATTATCTGGGGCAAACCCATTATTGCCTGGATTCCTTTTGTGATCGTCGGCTTTGAATTCACCATTCTGTTTTCCGTCTTGGGCAATGTTCTGGGTCTTCTGGCCTTGGGTGGCCTGCCCGATTTCAAGGGTCTTAAACAATACGATCCCCGCTGCTCCGGAGGACACTTTGGCATCGTCGCAACCTGTACTGAGGAAGAGCAAGATCAGGTGATTGAGTTTTTCCAGAACCAAGGAGGGGAAGTCACTATATTTGAGTAAGCAGAGGACAGAATTTCGAATTGCGGATTGCGAATTGCGAATTTGGAAATTTAGATTATTACGTCGCGATTTCAACGACTTCTACGATTTCTACGATTTGAACGTTCCTTAAATACTTTAGGCACTTTCAGCTATGAGTAGATCCAATTACAGTAGAACACCTTCAAAGACCGTGCTTTTATTGTTCGGTATTCTTGTTCTAGTGGGTTTTGGTACTTTTTTTGTCCAACTTGGAGGTGAGCATCCAGAGCGGGCCTGGCAAGCGTATCACCTTAATTTTCTACTCTGGTCCGCCGTTGCCCAGGGAGGGCTGTTGTT
>JAUVTM010000094.1 GCA_030601545.1 Syntrophobacterales bacterium | reverse complement strand
ATGAGAAAAAAAATCGGATCAGCCTTGGTGGTGGGTGGTGGGATCAGTGGAATTCGTTCAGCTTTGGATTTGGCAGAACTGGGCTACCAGGTGAAACTAATCGACCGGGCACCCAACCTGGGCGGCACCCTTATGCAACTTGACTACCAATTCCCCAGTGACCACTGCGGCATGTGCAAGATGCTTCCTTTGGTGGAACGAGATTCCTCCTCCCAGTACTGTTTGCGCAAGGGTTTGTTCCACGAGAACATCGAAATCATGCTTTCCACAGAATTAGTGGGCATGGAAGGGGAGCCTGGAAAGTACCAGGTCACTTTGAGACAAAAACCCACCATGGTGGATCCTGAACTCTGCAACGGTTGTGATGAGTGCGCTCGCGTCTGTCCAGTGGAGGTACCTGACGAGTTCAATGCCGGATTGAGCAAGAGGAAGGCGGTCTATCTGCCTGTGCCTCACAACATTCCAAACCACTATGTGGTGGACATGGAATCCTGCACTATGTGTGGCGAGTGCGAGAAGATCTGTCCCACCGGGGCCATTGACTTCCGCTGGGAAGCTCGTCGGCAGTTTCGAATTCTGGTTGTGGATGATGAGCTTATCGTCAGAGAATCCTTACGGGATTGGTTGACTGAAGATGGTTTTGAGGTGGAGATGGCCGAATCGGGACCAGAGGCTCTGGAAAAGATGGCGAGACAAGTCTATAACTTGATGCTTCTGGATATCAAGATGCCTGGGATGGATGGGGTAGAGGTGCTCAAGCGATCAAAAGAACTTCGCCCGGAGCTTCCGGTGGTGATGATGACGGCCTATGCCACTGTGGAGACTGCAGTGGAGGCCATGAAAATTGGCGCTTTAGACTATTTGATGAAGCCTTTTGATCCAGAAACCCTAGCCCCCCTGGTGGTCAAGCTCTACGAAAACCTGGTGCGGGCCGACGAACGTGAACTGGAGGTGGGGGCGGTAGTTCTGGCGGCCGGCTTTGGATCCTTTGATCCTGTTGCAGCACCAATCAATACCTATGGGTACGGCGAGGTCGCTAATGTGGTTACGAGCATCGAATACGAGCGGATGATCAGCGGGACCGGGCCAAACGAGGGAAAATTTGTGCGGCCCAGTGACGGCAAAGAGATCCAAAAAGTGGCATGGCTCCAATGTGTCGGCTCTAGAGACATACAGAGCGATGCAGACTATTGCTCTTCCGTCTGCTGCATGTTTTCCATTAAAGAGGCGCTTCTGGCAAAGGAGCGCAGCAATGGCAAGGTGGACACGACCATTTTCTATATGGACATGCGAACCTTTGGCAAGAACTTCCAGCGATACAAGGACAGAGCAGAGAAGGAATACGGTGTTCGGTTCCAGAGGAGCAGAGTCCACTCAGTTGAACAGATGGGTTTGGGAGGCGATCCCAGAATAACCTATACGGACATCAGCGGGGCCGAACATGAAGAGGTTCTTGACCTAGTCGTACTCGCCGCCGGCCAGAGGCCGCCGGCAGGCGCTGAAGCGCTGGCAGAAATGACCGGAGTTGAACTAAATCCATGGGGATTCTGCCAGTTGCAGCCTTTCTCCCTGAGCCTCACCGAACAGGAGGGGGTGCTGGTAAGTGGATCTTTCTCCGGGCTTCGGGATATCTCCGAATCGGTGATTCAGGCGAGCTCTGCTTCTTTGAGGGCCTCCAGCCTAATTCATGCCAAAGGGGGTGGTTTGGCTGAGGCCACTGAACCGCAACCCGTTTTTCGTGATGTCTCCCGAGAACTGCCGGAGATCATGGTAGCTCTCTGTAGCTGTGGGGACAATCTGACCCAAGCAGCCAAACTGGAAGAGGTGGAAGAGGCTGTTGCGGATCTGGACTCGGTTTCCCAGGTGCAGCGGATTGAACGCATCTGCACCCAAGAAGGGTGGAATCAGTTGGAGGAAGCACTTCGGGACAGTAAGGCGAATCGTCTGCTGATTGGGGCGTGCATGCCTTACGTCTATGGCAGGAAGCTGCGAGAATTGGGAAAAAATACAGGGCTGAGTTCGACACTGATGGAGGTGGTGGACATTAGCACCCCGGCATTGCCCGGGAGAAATTCCGATCCAGAGCAAGTGGGCAGGGACGTATGGGCTGCTGTGGGCATGGGTGTCGGCAAGTTAAAAGGTATGGACCCTTCAAATCTCCCCTCCACCCCAATAATACAGAAGGCATTGGTGGTTGGAGGTGGTATTGGCGGCATGAGTTCTGCTCTGGCCATTGCTGAGCATGGCTTTGAAGTGTTCCTGGTGGAAAAGGCAGAAGAACTGGGAGGCAACCTCAGGGCTCTGCACCGGACTCTTGAGGGGAATTCTCCTCAGGAACTCCTGGAGCAGACAGTGTCACGAGTTGAGAAACATCCAAACATTCAAGTTTACACCAAGTCTCAAGTACTGCATTCCCGAGGCAGAGTGGGACAGTTTCGTACCACCATCGAAAAAGAAGACGGGATGGGTGAGAGCCTGGAGCACGGAGTAACGGTGCTGGCAACAGGAGGCAAGGAAGCCAGTACCGAATCATATGGTTATGGACAAAGCGAAAGTATCGTCACCCAGCACCAACTCGAGGAAAAACTCCACTCTGGTGCAGTGAATCCTGGGGAACTTGGTGTTGTGACCATGATTCAGTGCGTGGATTCCAGGGAGGAACCGCGGAACTATTGCAGCAGAGTCTGCTGCTCGTCGGCTCTAAAAAATGGCCTTTATTTGAAAGAACAAAACCCGGAGATCGAGGTTTATGTCCTCTACCGGGATATCATGGCTTACGGCTTCTTAGAGACTTATTACACGAAAGCTCGCCAGGCTGGGGTGGTCTTTATCCAGTATGAGGTAAGTGACAAGCCTCGTGTAGACGTCGACAATGGTCGGATTGCGGTTGGCGTTACGGATCCAATTCTCGGTCGAGAGGTGGTGATAGAGTCCGATCTGCTAGTCCTCAGCACAGGCATCGTTCCAAACGACCAGGGAAAAATAGAGGAAATATTTGAGGTGGAGACAGACCAGGATGGCTTTTTCCAAGAGGCGGAATACAAATGGAGGCCGGTGGACTTTATCAAAGAGGGAGTCTTCACCTGCGGCATAGCCCATTCACCCCGTTCCGTCACCGAGACCATCGCCATGAGCGAGGCAGCCGCGCAGCGCGCCTTAAGAATACTGAGCAGTGAGAGCGTAATGGCGGGCAGTACAGTAGCAGAGGTGCATTACAGCCTTTGTTCTCTGTGCGAGATGTGTATTGCCGCTTGCCCCTATGGCGCCAGATGGCGAGACGAGGATGAAGAGAAGATTTTGGTGGACGAGCTCGCTTGCCAGGGTTGCGGTTCTTGTGCGGCTGTCTGTCCCAACAGCGCCTCGGTGCTGCGGGGTTACTTGGATCAACAGATGTTCTCCGTCATTGATGCAGCGTTGGAGGAGATTTTCTAAATCGATACTCGATACTAGATGCTCGATGCTAGATAAAGGAAAAAGGCAGTTTGAGGTATCTAGTATCAAGTATCCAGCATCTGAGCCGCTCGAAAGGCGGTGGGTCGAAACGAAGGAGAAACTATCCCATGAGCGAAGAGAAACTGGAACTAGCCGAAGAACACACTATTGTGGACCCCATGGCCGCCATTCAGGAAAAGGTGCGTGCCTGCATGCAGTGCGGCACCTGCACTGGCTCCTGCGCCAATTCATTTGCCATGGACTACACCCCGAGACAGTTATGGCGGATGCTACAACTGGGTCTTACAGATGAGCTTTTCAACAGCAAGACCTTTTCACTTTGTTCGAGCTGTTACTATTGCACCCTGCGCTGCCCAAGAGGGTTGCCGCTTACAGAGGCCATTCATAGCCTAAAGCAGTTGGCTGTTGCCAGAGGCATATCAGAGAAGAAAGGAAGTCGTTTCTACCGGACATTTGTGGAAACTGTGCGCCGCTACGGGCGGGTGAGGGAAATGGAGCTCATGGCTCGCTATTTCCTCTCCATGAAGAGCCCGATTCTTCCCCTTAGCTTTACTCCATTAGGAGTGAAGCTCATGCTCAAGGGAAAAGTCTCCCCTGAGATGCCGAAACTCTATGGACCGGGGAAGCTGGATGCCATCTTCCGTAAAGTAGAGCAAGTGGAGGGAAGTTCATGAAATATTTCTACTACTCTGGGTGTTCTTTGGAAGGCACAGCGCTTGAATACAATATTTCCACCCAGGCCATGATGCGGGCATTGGGGATCGAACTGCTGGAGCTTGAGGATTGGACCTGCTGCGGGGCGAGCGCTGCAGAGAGTATCAGCGATCTACTCTCATTGGTGCTTCCGGCACGCAATTTGGCCTTAGCCGAACAAATGGACATGGACTGTGATTTTTTGATCCCATGCAGTGCCTGCTATTTGAATCTTAGAAAGGTTGATGAACGCGCAAAAAAGGAAGAGGGACTTCTGGACAAAATCAATGAGGTCTTGGGCGAAGAGGGCTTAGGTTATCACGGTGGTATCAAATCGCGCCATTTACTGGATGTAATTGTTACCGATATTGGGCCGGAGATGATCAGGTCCCAGGTAAAGCGTGAACTGTCGGGCCTACGCGTCGCCCTTTACTACGGGTGTCAGGCCTTGCGTCCCTATGGCGGCTATGATGATCCTGAACAGCCTCGATGCATGGAACCGTTGATCGAGGCATTGGGTGCTGAGGTGCATGACTGGACCATGGGCGCCAAATGCTGCGGTGCAGGCCTGATGACCACCAAAAAAGAGGTTGCCATTGAACTGACGAGTTCGCTTCTGGAGGCTGCCAAAGGCGCAGATTGCATTGCTACCGTATGTCCCATGTGTCAGATGAACCTGGACAGTTATCAAAAAAAGGCCTCCGAGGTTAAACAGGAGAATCTGAGCATTTCAGTTTTTTATCTTCCCCAACTCATAGGAATGGCATTTGGCCTGGGTGAAGAAGATCTGAAGCTAGGCCTCAACATGGCCTACACCAACTCGCTCAAAGCCAAGCTTGCAGAATATAGGGTGGGCATCACCCAGCAATAAGCTGAACCACTCCATCCCTCCCCCTGACTAAAAGTGCGATTTGTCTAGCGGCGTTAGGTACTGAATTTGCAGGCAGTAACCATCACATGGAGAAGCGACTCAATGAGGTGTACGACGATTTCGTAGAAGCTTTCTCCCGAATTCTGGAAAATCATCCGAAAGTAAGCAACTCGCGAGCAGCTGCAACCGCTCTTGTCGGTGCAGTACAAGGTATTGCCGTGCAGGGGGTCTGGTGCAGGGGCCGGAGCAGTCTATTGATGAGCTTGCCAAAGGTTTTATGGAATTGTTGGCCGAGTGGTGAAGCAAGACGATTTCGGATTTCGGATTGCGGAATTAAAGGTTTCAGGTGTCAGGGATTCAGGTGTCAGGGAATTAAAGCGAAAGAACTGAAACCTGAACACTGAACACTGACACCTGGTACCTGAATCACACCCGACACCTGAAACCCTGAGATTTGGTGCTTGGGGATGATAAGAATAAAGATAACTCGGCCAAATTCAGACTGGCAGAAAGGAGAATGAAGGTGAACATAGTAGTCTTGGTTAAACAGGTGCCGGACACCGAGACCAAAATCAAGATTGGGGCTGATGGCAAGTCCATAGATACCAGCGACGTCAAATGGATTATGAACCCTTACGATGAGTACGCCGTAGAAGCAGCTCTTAGGTTACAGGAAAACCTTGGGGCTAGTGTCACCATTCTTAGCATGGGACCTGAGAGAATACTGGAAGCAATCCGCACTGCTTTGGCCATGGGGGCAGACACGGGGGTTCTGGTTGACGACCCGGCAACGGAGGGAAGTGACGCTTTGGGCAAGGCCAAGGTTCTGGCGGCGGCATTGAGAGATCTGGATTTCGACTTGGTCTTATGCGGCCATCGGGCGGTTGACAGCGATGAGAACCAGGTGGGAATCATGGTGGCCGAACTCACAGGTATTCCACATCTGGGCCTGGCCATATCGGTAGAGGTTGCGGACGGAAAGGTAAAAATACAACGTCCCATAGAGGGAGCCAAAGTGACCATGGAGGCAACACTTCCGGCGTTGGTAACCTTTGGTGGAGCCCATGCGGTGTGGAATCCGAGGTATGCGTCGTTGCCGGGCATCATGAAGGCCAAAAAGAAACCCCTTGAGACGAAAACGCTTGCCGATCTTGGGCTGTCCGCAGATGAGGTGGGAAATGAGGCAGCCAAAGTGAGCGTGACTTCCATGGAGTTGCCATCAGAGCGGCAGGCGGGCCGGGTTCTTGAGGGTGACACGGCTGAGAAGGCCAAAGAGTTGGCCCGTCTTCTACATGAGGAAGCTAAAATCATATAACAAATGTCTAAAATGAGCTAAAGTGCCTAAAATGTCTAAAATTATAAACCTTTGAATATGTTAGGAGAATGAAAAGATGGCACAGGGAGTATGCATAATCACAGAGTTTCGAGAAGGTACGTTTCGGCGTGTTTCCTTTGAAATAGCCAGTGAGGGCAGGAAGCTTGCGGATGAATTGGGGGAATCTCTCCTGGCTGTTGCCTTGGGTGAAGGTGTGGAAGCGGTTGCTTCAGATCTTGGAGGTTACGGGGTGGAAAAGGTTTATGTGGTTGATGATGCGCTCCTAAAGGATTATCGGGCTGAAACTTATGTGCCGGTTGTGGCCGAAATCCTGCAGAACCTCAGCCCGAAGGTGGTCCTAACCGCGGCCTCGGTGGACGGTAAGGATTTCAGTGCAAGGCTGGCAGCTAGGCTCGGGGCCGGCTTGGCCACGGACTGCACCGAGTTAAAGGTCGAGGGAGGCGGGCTCAAGGCAAAGAGGCCGATGTACGCAGGTAAAGCGTTTTCCTGGTGTGAGTGGTCTGAGGGAGCTTGGCCCCAGGTGGCCTCTTGTCGGCCAAATGTGATGGATTGTCTTGCTCCGGACACATCCAAGAAGGCTGAGGTGGAGACAGCTGAGGTAGCCCTACCTGAGGGAAATCTTACCCAGGTGGTGAGCATTGAAAAGGATGCCGGCGGCAAGCTCGACCTCACCGAAGCAGAGGTTATCGTCTCTGGAGGCCGAGGTATGAAAGGGCCGGAGAACTTTGCCATGCTGGAGGAGTTGGCTGGAATCCTGGGCGGTACTGTCGGCGCATCTCGGTCGGCAGTGGATTCGGGCTGGCGTCCCCATGCAGATCAGGTGGGCCAAACCGGGAAGGTGGTCACCCCGAATCTTTATGTTGCCTGTGGTATATCAGGAGCTATTCAGCACCTTGCCGGTATGAGTTCGAGCAAATATATTGTCGCCGTGAACAAGGATCCCGAGGCACCAATTTTCAGCAAGGCAGACTACGGTATAGTGGAGGATCTCTTCCAGTTTCTCCCTGCATTTATCGAGGAAGTGAAAACATTGAAATCGACTTGTTAGCTAAGTCACTGTGGGAGCGGCTTTCCAGCCGCGATTATTTAGGTAAGTCGCCAGCGAGTCGCGGCTGGAAAGCCGCTCCCACAGAGGATAACCATGGCCCCTCTAGCCCGGATATTTCGTGAATTGGTGTCGCGAGGCCACGAAGATGGGCGTGCCACCGGGCAACCG
>JAUVTM010000031.1 GCA_030601545.1 Syntrophobacterales bacterium | reverse complement strand
TCCGCCATGCCCTTCTTCGACAAATGCTTCGTTATCGCCGCCGTCAACGTTGTCTTACCATGGTCTATGTGACCTATTGTACCTACGTTTATATGCGGCTTCGTCCTCTCAAACTTCTTCTTCGCCATGGCGGTTCCTCCTTGGACTCTGTATTGCCAATTGCGAGAGTGGGCTGGCTGTCTCAAGCCACCCCTGATCTCTTTCCTTCACAAATCAACCGGTGGCCGCAGCCTTCACCTCTTCGGAAATGGAAAACGGTACCGGCTCGTAATGGGAAAATTGCATATGAAAAGTGGCCCGACCTTGCGTCACCGAGCGCAGGTCTGTAGCATACCCAAACATTTCTGCCAAAGGAACGCGCGACTCGATCACCTGGACATTGGTACGAGTCTCCATGCGCATAATGCGGCCGCGGCGAGCGTTAACATCGCCCACAACCTCACCAATGTATTCTCCGGGGACCACGACCTCCACAGCCATGATCGGCTCCAGCAAAATCGGGGCTGCATCCTTGACCCCTGATTTGACAGCCATGGATCCGGCAATGGCGAAAGCGATATCCGAGGAGTCCACTTCATGGTACGAACCATCCACCAAGCTTACCTGGATATCCATCAGCCGATAACCAGCAAGGACCCCCTGCTCCAAAGCCTCCTTGACCCCTCGCTCCACAGAGCGAATGTATTCTTTGGGTACTGCACCACCCACGATGCGGTTTTCAAACTCAAACCCAGCACCCCGCTCATTGGGCTCAAGTTCTAACCAAACATGACCGAACTGTCCGCGCCCGCCACTCTGTCTGACAAAGCGCCCCTCAACCCGGACCTTACGGGTTATAGTCTCACGGTATGCCACCTGGGGTCTGCCCACATTGGCATTTACCTTGAATTCTCTGAGTAATCGATCGACGATTATCTCAAGGTGGAGTTCCCCCATCCCGGAAATGATGGTCTCACCAGTTTCTTCCTCCACCTTCACTAGAAAAGTAGGATCTTCAGCGGCAACTTTTGCCAGGCTGATCCCTAGCTTCTCTTGATCTTCTTTGCTCTTGGGTTCGATAGCGATTGAGATCACCGGCGCCGGAATTTCCATTGCCTCCAACACAATCGGGCGGGCAGGATCACAGAGAGTGTCGCCGGTGCCGGTATTACGCAGGCCCAAGGCCGCGACAATATCACCGGCATAGACCTCTTTAATCTCTTCCCGCTTGTTGGCGTGCATTTTCATCAGCCGGCCTATTTTCTCCCGGGCACCCTTGGTGGAGTTCAACACCTGGATCCCACTCTTGAGGTGTCCAGAATAGACCCGGAGAAAAGTAACGTGTCCCACAAATGGATCGTTCATGAGCTTGAAGGCCAGTGCTGCAAACGGTGCATCATCATCGGCTGCGCTGGTCTCCACCTCACCTTGGGGTGTAATGCCAGAGATAGCCTCCACATCCGAGGGCGAGGGCAGATATTTGACGATGCCGTCCAACAGGAGCTGCACCCCTTTATTCTTAAAGGCAGCACCACAAAACACCGGAACCAGCTGTAGTTCGACGGTGGCTCTGCGCAATGCTGTCTCGATCTCGTCATTGCTGATCGTATGGCCCTCCAGATATTTCTCCAAGAGGTTCTCGTCAGCTTCAACCACCGCCTCCACCATTAGTTGTCGATACTCCTCCGCCTCATCCTGCACCTCAGCGGGCACATCAATGAGTTGGTAGCCGGCTCCCAAGGTGCTTTCCTCCCACACCACCGCTTTCATGCTTATCAAATCTACAACGCCACGGAAATCTTGCTCCTCGCCCAGGGGAATTTGCACCGCTACGGCAACGGCTCCCAACCGCGTTCGCATCATTTCCAGACAGCGCTGAAAATCCGCTCCCACCCGGTCCATTTTGTTAACGAAGGCGATACGGGGTACACCATAACGGTCGGCCTGGCGCCAGACCGTCTCCGACTGGGGTTCCACCCCCCCCACGGCACAGAAGATGGCCACTGCCCCATCGAGGACCCGCAGTGACCGCTCCACCTCCATGGTGAAATCCACATGCCCGGGAGTGTCGATGATATTGATGCGGTGATCTTTCCATGAACAGGTGGTGGCAGCGCTGGAAATGGTAATCCCCCGCTCCTGCTCCTGTTCCATCCAGTCCATCACCGCGGTGCCTTCGTGGACCTCCCCCATCTTGTAGGAAACCCCGGTGTAATAGAGTATCCTCTCGGTGGTGGTTGTCTTCCCGGCGTCAATGTGGGCCATGATGCCGATATTGCGAACCATTTCTATGGGTACTTGCCGGGCCATTCTTTTTCTCTATCTTTAGTAGGTCGGATCGTTCTCGCGCCGCGAGGTTGATCCGACCCAGCTTGGCGTCGGGTGAACTCCGCCCAGGCGGAAACCACCCGACCTACTAATCTTCACCATCAATGTCAGTTGTCGGTGCTTACCACCGGTAATGCGCAAACGCCTTATTCGCTTCGGCCATGCGATGGGTGTCCTCTTTCTTCTTCACCGCAGCGCCGCGGTTGTTGGCTGCATCAAGCAACTCACCCGCCAGCTTATGCATCATGGTTTTCTCCGAGCGTTGCTGGGCATAACTGATAATCCAGCGTATAGCCAGCGCCACCCTCCGACTGCTCCGCACCTCAACTGGTACCTGATAGGTTGACCCTCCTACCCGTCTGGATTTGACTTCTAAGGCAGGCTTAACGTTATCCAAGGCCTTCTTGAAAACCTCCACCGGGTCTTGTTTGGAGCGCTCGGCGATAATATCAAAGGATTGGTATAGTATGCGCTCGGCGACGCTTCTCTTGCCCAGCCTCATGATGTTGTTGATAAATTTGGCAACCAGTTTGCTGCCGTACTTAGGATCTGGCAAAGTGATCCTCTTGGGGACCTCTCTTCTTCTCGGCATTAGAATGCTCCTCAGATGGCGGAGTTGATCCCGCCAGTCCCCTCCCCGAGCAGGAGGTTTTTTGGGCCGATACACGACATGGGCCACGGCAAGATGCGTCCGTGGCCCATGCTCTGGTGACCGCTCACCTATGTAGTTACTTGGGTTTCTTTGCTCCGTACTTCGAGCGACCTTGACGTCGATCTTGGACCCCTGTGGCGTCAAGGGTGCCCCGGATTATATGATAACGCACCCCCGGCAGATCTTTGACCCTACCACCCCGAATCAACACCACAGAGTGCTCCTGGAGGTTGTGTCCTACACCTGGGATATATGAAGTCACTTCTATTCCATTGGTTAGCCGCACCCTGGCAATCTTACGAAGCGCCGAATTAGGTTTTTTGGGGGTTGTCGTGTAGACTCGCACGCATACCCCACGCTTCTGTGGACACCCCTGCAAAGCCGGAGTAGTCTTTTTCCGCTTAACCTGTCTTCTTCCCTTGCGAACCAACTGATTAATAGTGGGCATAATACCTACGTCTCACTCGCTCGTAAAATTCGTCTCTGCGGTGCTGCAACGCACCGACACCAAAACCCTGTAAAATTACTTGTCTCTTGTCAATTTGTCAAGACATTTTTATGCAGGCCTTTCCCCATTTTTTGAGGACCAATTGTACAAAAGTCATGGTCATGGGGGAGGCTGCGAAACAACGAGCACCTGAGCCACCTCCCCTTCCACTCCTAGCCCCGCAAAGGCCAGCATGAAGATTTGGTGCATTTTCAAAAGCGACACTGCCATAAATGGCGCGAATCGTGCTCGTGGTGGAGTAGCGTCCCCCATGACCCGTCGCCGGCCAACTCAGTCAATTTCACTTCCTCTTTTATTAAGATCCTGCCGCTTCCTCTTTTTCACCGGAAACCAGATCCCGGTACTGCTTCAGGCCGGTTCCTGCAGGGATCAGCCTCCCCATGATCACGTTCTCTTTCAGACCTCGCAGATAATCCACCCTACCTGCCACCGCCGCGTCGGTGAGTACCTTGGTGGTCTCTTGGAAAGAGGCTGCGGAGATAAAGCTATCAGTGCTCAGAGATGCCTTGGTGATTCCCAGCAATAGTGGTTCGCCCAGTGCCGGCTTTTTACCTTCATCGATCAGCTTCTGGTTGGTTTCCTCAAAACGGTGCTTCTCCACCTGTTCGCCCATGAGAAGGTCTGAATCACCTGGGTCGCTAATCCTGACCCGTTTAAGCATCTGGCGCACAATTACCTCTATGTGTTTGTCGTTAATCTTGACCCCCTGCAGCCTGTAAACTTGCTGGACTTCGTCCACCAGATATTTGGCCAACTCCTTTTCACCAAGAATGTTGAGGATGTCGTGGGGGTTTGCAGCGCCATCCATAAGGGCCTCACCGGCCCGTACCAGGTCGCCCTCATGGACACTGATGTGCTTGCCTTTGGCGATCAAGTACTCCTTGGCATCTCCAACTTCAGGAGTGATAACCACTTTGCGCTTACCCTTGGTATCCTTGCCAAAGGAGACAACGCCGCTGATCTCGCTGATCACTGCCTGCTCCTTGGGTTTGCGGACTTCAAAGAGCTCAGCCACTCGTGGCAGGCCACCGGTGATGTCTTTGGTCTTGGTGGTCTCACGCGGGATCTTGGCGAGGACATCGCCAGCGAAAACCGGATCACCCTCGGCTACCATGATGATGGCGCCCACAGGCATAAAGTAACGGGCTGCACTTTTGCCTATTTTGGCCGTCTTACCTGACTCATCTTTCATGGAGATCCGTGGCCTTACATCGGTATCCCTATACTCCACGATAATTTTACTGGCCTTACCGGTAACCGGGTCAACCTTCTCCTGCATGGTGAGGCCTTCGACTATGTCGCCGAACTTCACTTTGCCGCTTACCTCGGTGAGGATGGGAGTAGTAAAGGGGTCCCACTCCGCCAGCAAGGTGTTGCCCTCAACCTCCTGGCCATCTGGGACCTTCAGTTTAGCACCGTAAATGATATGGTAGCGTTCGCGCTCGCGTCCCCCTTCGCCGACAATGGTGATTTCTCCATTGCGGTTCATCACCACCAGATCCCCTTCCACATCCAGGACCGTGTTCAGATTGACATATTTCACAGTGCCAGGATTGCGGCTACTGATTGAGGTCTGCTCAATACGTTTGCTGGCCGTACCCCCAATGTGAAAGGTACGCATTGTCAGCTGGGTTCCAGGCTCGCCAATGGACTGGGCGGCGATGATGCCAATCGCTTCACCGATTTCCACCATGCGGCCATGGGCCAGATCGCGCCCATAGCACTTCATGCAGGCGCCACGCTTGCTCCGGCAGGTGAGGACAGAACGGATATAAATCCCCTCCAAACCGGCCTCCTCGATCCGAGTTACCGCCTGCTCGTCGATTTCATCGTTGGCCGTGGCCAACACTGCATCAGTCAAAGGATCCTTTATGTCTTCAAGGGTTACACGGCCCAGAATACGTTCGCCCAGACGCTGGATAATCTCTCCAGCCTCAGTGAGCGCCTCCACCCAGATGCCGTCAATGGTGCCGCAGTCTTTCTCGTAAACAATGGAGTCCTGAGCTACATCAACCAACCGCCGCGTCAGGTATCCAGAGTTGGCGGTCTTCAAAGCTGTGTCTGCCAGCCCTTTTCGCGCTCCGTGGGTGGAGACGAAGTACTGCAACACAGTAAGACCCTCGCGGAAGTTAGCGGTAATGGGGGTTTCGATAATCTCACCCGACGGTTTGGCCATAAGACCACGCATCCCCGAAAGCTGGCGCATCTGATCCTTGCTTCCTCGAGAGCCTGAGTCGGCCATCATAAAAATGGGATTGAACGAGGGTATCTCCACCTTCTTGCCATCAGGATCGGCGATTTCTTCCGTAGCAATTTCCGACATCATCTCACTAGCAATATCCTCGGTAGCCTTGGCCCAGATGTCCACAACCTTGTTGTACTTCTCACCGGCGGTTATGAGACCTTCCTTGTACTGTCTTTCGATCTCTTTGATGTTCTCTGAAGCCTCCTGAAGGATGTCTTGTTTGCGTCTTGGGATGACCATATCGGAAACCGCTATGGAAAGACCGGAGCGGGTAGCAAACTCGAAGCCGACATCTTTGATACGGTCGGCCAGTATCACCGTTCTTTTAACCCCGGCCTCGCGGTAACTATGGTCGAAAAGCTCGGCTAAAGCTCGCTTGTTCATAACCTTGTTTATGAGTTCGAAAGGAACCTCAGATGGTACCACCTCTGATAGCAATACCCGGCCAGTGGTGGTTTCTACCCGCGTGCCGTTCATGCGCACCGAAATTTGGGCATGGAGATCCAGTTCTTCAGCATCATAGGCGCAGCGCACTTCTTCTGCATTGGCAAAAACCTTGTTCGCACCCTTGGCAAAGGGTTTCCCCCTGGTCATGTAATAGATGCCGAGCACGATATCCTGACTCGGCACGATGATGGGCTCTCCATGAGCCGGACTCAAAATGTTATTGGTGCTCATCATCAGCACCCGCGCCTCGATCTGCGCTTCGATGGAAAGTGGTATGTGCACCGCCATCTGGTCGCCGTCGAAGTCAGCATTGAAGGCGGCACAAACCAGTGGATGGATCTGAATAGCCTTCCCTTCGATGAGAATGGGTTCGAATGCCTGGATGCCCAACCGGTGCAGAGTCGGGGCGCGGTTCAGAAGCACCGGATACTCTTTGACCACCTCATCCAAGCAGTCCCATACCTCGGGAGTCTCCTTTTCCACCATTTTCTTGGCACTCTTGATGGTGGTCACATAGCCGCGCTCTTCCAGTTTGTTGTAAATGAACGGCTTGAACAGCTCAAGGGCCATCTTCTTGGGAAGGCCACACTGGTGCAGTCGCAAATTGGGACCGATGACGATAACTGAACGCCCAGAGTAGTCCACCCGCTTGCCCAAGAGGTTTTGGCGAAAGCGGCCCTGTTTGCCTTTCAGCATGTCAGACAGGGACTTGAGAGCTCTCTTGTTGGGACCGGTGATCGTCTTGCCCCTTCTGCCGTTGTCGAACAAAACGTCCACGGCCTCCTGCAGCATCCGCTTCTCATTACGGATAATGATCTCCGGCGCATTTAACTCCTGCAAACGTCGCAAGCGGTTATTGCGATTAATAACCCTGCGGTAGAGGTCGTTGAGGTCACTGGTGGCGAAACGCCCACCGTCGAGTGGAACGAGGGGACGTAAATCAGGAGGCAGTACCGGGATCACTTCCAAAATCATCCACTCAGGCTGGTTTCCCGACTCCCGGAATGCATTGATCACCTTGAGTCGCTTGGCCAACTTTTTCCGTTTGGCCACTGATTTGGTCTTGGTCATCTCGTGGAGCATTTCTTCGGCAAGTGCATTCAAGTCCAATTTGCCCAGAAGTTCATTCACGGCTTCCGCCCCAATGCCTACCTTGAAGCTGTCGCCGTGCTGCTCGCGTAACTGACGATACCGCTCTTCGCTCAGCAGTTCGTGTTCACTCAGGGGGGTATCCCCAGCATCAAGCACAATATAGCTATCGAAGTAGAGAACCTTCTCCAACTCTTTGAGGGTGAGATCCAGAAGATTACCCACCTTACTGGGCAAACTTTTCAGGAACCATATGTGAGCAACGGGGGCTGCCAGTGCAATGTGGCCCATGCGTTCCCGTCGCACCTTGGACTGAATCACTTCGACGCCACATTTTTCACAGACGACCCCCCTATGTTTCATGCGTTTGTATTTACCACAGTTGCACTCGTAGTCTTTGGTGGGCCCAAATATCTTGGCACAGAACAGGCCATCACGCTCAGGCTTGAAAGTCCGGTAATTGATGGTCTCCGGCTTCTTGATCTCTCCATAGGACCATTCCCGGATTTTCTCCGGCGAGGCCAGGGAGATACGAACCGCGTTGAAACTCAAAGGATCTTTGGGCCGAACGAAAAGGTTGTACAGTTCTTTCACTGCAACCTCCTTGAGCAGGGCCAACCAGGTGCACCCTCCTCTCTATAATTAGGGTCAAATGTCTGTCAGGTTTCCAGACAAGTGCCTAAAGTGAGCTAAAGTGTCTAAAATGTCTAAAATTTAAAAACACAAATTGCTATGCTATAGCGTTACGAGTCGGCGTCTTCCAACAAGCGGACATCCAAACCCAGGGCCTGGAGCTCCTTCACCAGTACGTTGAAAGATTCCGGCAATCCAGCCTCGAGCGTATTCTCGCCCTTGACTATTTTTTCGTACATACGAGTCCTGCCGGCCACATCATCTGATTTCACCGTCAAGAACTCCTGCAAGGCATAGGCGGCACCATACGCCTCCATTGCCCAGACTTCCATCTCACCCAAACGTTGCCCACCAAACTGCGCTTTGCCGCCCAATGGCTGCTGGGTTACCAGTGAGTAAGGACCAATGGAGCGTGCGTGCAGCTTGTCGTCCACCAAGTGGTGCAACTTCATCACGTACATAACGCCCACAGTGATTTTGCCGTCGAATGGCTCACCATTGCAGCCGTCATACAGAGTGGTCTGTCCCAGCTCTGGAAGGCCTCCTTCTTTCAGAAACTCCCGAATCTCTTCCTCCTCAGCGCCATCAAATACTGGACTGGCCAAATGGAAGCCCTCTCGGTAGTGGGGAATCAGGCTCTTGAGTTCGGTTTCATCCGCCTTGGCAAAGTATTCGTCGAACTCCTCCTTGGAGTAAAGTCGCCGGAGCTTCGCTTGTATGGTCTCCCGACTCTTGTATTCCTCCAGTAACTGAGCCAGTTGCTCACCGAGCCCTTTGGCCGCCCACCCCAGGTGGGTCTCCAAGACCTGCCCCACATTCATGCGCGAAGGTACGCCCAGGGGATTGAGGACAATATCCACCGGGGAGCCATCGGCAAAGTACGGCATGTCCTCTTCAGGCAGAACCCGGCTTACCACCCCCTTGTTCCCGTGCCGACCGGCCATCTTGTCCCCCACCGACAGCTTGCGCTTAACCGCCAGGTAGACCTTGACCATTTTGATCACACCTGGGGGCAACTCGTCGCCCTTCTTGAGTCTGGCTATCTTGCCTTCGAAGACCATTTGCACCAGTTCGATCTGTTCGTGGTAGCTCTCCCAGATTTCTCGAATCTGTCCGGTCACCTCAACCTTGCCCTGCACCTCGATATCCATCCACTGGCCGGGGGCCAATTGGGCGAGGATGTCAGCATCAAAAGTGCCGCCCTTTTTAATCAAGGTCTTCTTGCCATCCTTGACGAGTTTGGCGGACTTCTTCTTTGACAGCAACCGTTCGAGTTTCCTCAGTGCGCTTTTCTTGATTATCTTTATCTCGTCACGCTGATCCTTCAGCAACCGCGCTATTTCCTCGTCTTCAATGGATTTGGTCCGTTCATCCTTGTCTACACCCTTACGGGAAAAAACCTTGGCATCAATAACAATGCCCTCCACACCCGGAGGCACCCGGAGAGAGGTGTCTTTCACATCCCCCGCCTTTTCGCCAAATATAGCCCGGAGCAATTTCTCCTCTGGGGTGAGCTGGGTCTCACCTTTTGGCGTTACCTTGCCCACCAGAATGTCACCGGTTTGGATCGTGGCGCCGACCCGGATAATTCCGCTCGCGTCGAGGTGTCCTAACGCCTCCTCACCGATGTTGGGAATGTCGCGGGTGATCTCCTCTTTGCCCAGCTTGGTATCCCGGGCAACCAACTCGAACTCTTCGATGTGGATGGAGGTGAAGATGTCCTCTTTGACCACTCGCTCACCCACCAGGATGGAATCCTCGAAGTTGTATCCACCCCAGCTCATAAAGGCCACAGTAACGTTCCGGCCTAGGGCGAGTTCTCCCATTTCAGTGGCGGGACCATCGGCAATGATCTGCCCCTTTCTCACCCTTTGCCCAGGACGAACTATAGACTTTTGGTTGAAACAGGTGTTCTGGTTGGAGCGCTGGAACTTGGTGATTTTATAGATATCCACTGCGGAGGCGAGCGACTCGTCTTCGCCGTCACCCTCGGAGGCCCGGACCACAACACGAGAGGCATCTACATCTTCCACCATCCCATCGCGCCGGGCAATAACCGCAACGCCCGAATCCTGGGCCACAACCCTCTCGATACCGGTACCCACAATCGGAGCTTTGGACTTCAAGAGAGGTACCGCTTGACGTTGCATGTTTGAGCCCATCAGCGCCCGGTTGGCATCATCGTTCTCCAGGAAGGGGATGAGGGAAGCCGCCACGCTCACCAGCTGGTTCGGACTCACGTCCATGAATTCCACCTCGTCGGGACGGACCATTACAAACTCGTCCTCCAGCCGGCAGGAAACTAGGTCCCGGACGAATTTGCTCTTGCTGTCCAGAGGAGCATTGGCCTGGGCAAAGGCGTGTTTCTTCTCATCCATGGCGCTCAGATAGGCAACCTTGTTGGACACTTTGCCGTCTGCCACCTCGCGATAGGGAGTTTCGATGAAGCCGAACTCGTTCACCCGGGCGTACGTGCTCAACGAGACGATCAGACCGATATTGGGACCTTCCGGGGTTTCAATGGGACATATGCGCCCGTAGTGAGTGGGATGGACGTCACGCACCTCGAAGCCGGCCCGCTCTCGCGTAAGGCCTCCGGGGCCGAGGGCGCTTAGTCTCCGCTTGTGGGTGATCTCGCTCAGAGGATTGGTCTGGTCCATGAACTGGCTCAGTTGGCTGGTGCCGAAAAACTCTTTGACCACTGCTGATACCGGCTTGGCATTGATAAGATCATGCGGCATCAGTGTCTCAATCTCTTGAAGACTCATGCGTTCCTTGATGGCCCGCTCCATCCTGACCAGCCCGATCCGATACTGGTTTTCCAAAAGTTCCCCCACCGCACGCACTCGCCGATTGCCCAGGTTATCTATGTCGTCCACCGCCCCCTGGGTGTCTTTGATTTTGAGGAGGCGTTTTACAGCCCTGAAAATGCCATCCTCAGTGAGGGTGCGGTGACTGAGCGGCAAGTCGGTTCCCAGCTGTTGATTCAGCTTCAGCCGCCCCACCTCGGAAAGGTCATAGTGATCAGGGCTAAAGAAGAGATTTTTGAAAAACTCGGCTGCCACCTCGGGGGTGGGGGGATTGCTGGGCCGTAGTTTCCTATAGATTTCCAGAATCGCAGCTTCTGAATCCTCAACCTTGTCAATCGCCAGGGTTTTGCGAAAAGACGGACTCACATCAGCGCCTTCCATATAAAGCAAGTCCAAATACTCTATGGACTGGGCCCGCAGGGTAACCAGATGTTCCTCGGTGAGCTCTTCATTGCACTGGATGAGTACCTCCCCGGTGTTCTCATCCACCACATCACGCCCGACCACTCGACCCACCAGGTTCTCATCTGGAAATGGAATTTCGGTAATCTTCGACTCTTTAAGCTGCTGGATGAGCTTGACTCCCAGCTTTCTTCCTTTTTTAGCCAGAACTTTGCCACTTTTCGGGTGAGTGATATCTACAGGTGAACGCGTACCTGGAAGAAAATCGTCTTCCACCAGCTTGGCCACTCCATCCTTTCTGAGATAAACGCGTTCGGACCGGTAGAAATAATCGAGCAGCTCAACAGTGCTGTAGCCCAAAGCCTTGAGCAGGATGGTGACCGGAAACTTGCGTCGTCGATCAATGCGAACGTAGAGGATGTCTTTGGGGTCAAATTCCAGATCGATCCAAGAGCCGCGTAAGGGAATGATCCTGGCAGAGTAAAGAAGCTTTCCGGTTGAATGGGTCTTGCCCTTGTCGTGGTCAAAGAAAATACCTGGAGAACGGTGCAACTGGCTAACCACCACCCGTTCAGTGCCGTTGATAACAAAGGTACCGTTGTCGGTCATCAAAGGTATGGTGCCGAAATAAACCTCCTGCTCTTTAATGTCCCGAATGTGCTTGGCGCCACTGTCTTTGTCCACATCGTAGACCGCGAGCCGCACCGTGATCTTGATTGGCGCCTCGTACGTCATCCCCCGCTGTAAACACTCTTCTACATCATATTTGACTCTGCCAATACTGTAGCGGACAAACTCGAGAGACGCAGTCCCACTAAAGTCGCGAATGGGGAAAACCCCTTTAAAAACGCGCTGCAGACCTTTGTCGATGCGTTCATCAGGATCCGCTTCCTTTTGCAGAAACCGTTCATAGGACTGTCTCTGCATCTCTATAAGGTTTGGAATCTCGACTATGTGTTTGATCTTGCCAAAACTCTTCCGCGCTCGATAGTCATTGGCCAATGAGGTTGTCATATTTTCCCACCTTTGGCGCTGGCTCCATCACCCGACTTTGGGCCACGATAGCTGACCCAAAAGCGATGACGGAGGGGGTTTCCGGCCATTCGTCAAAGAGACAGGGACGGAAACCACCAAGTTCAAGTATCCGGCCATCCGCGATATCCCTCGGTCATCCTTGGACGGCTCGAAAGTTTTGTGGTGAACTCAAAAGCGATTCGCTCTCACCAGCGAGGTCCACCCTTTTATCCAACCAGGTGCAGGCTACTTCACTTCGACGGTGGCGCCAGCTTCTTCCAACTGCTTGACCACATCGTCGGCTTCATCTTTGGACACACCCTCTTTCACTGTACCTGGCAGCTCATCCACCACAGCCTTGGCCTCCTTCAGACCCAGGCCGGTGACGGCGCGTACAGTTTTTATCACCTGGATTTTCTTGTCACCCACTTCAGTGATTACCACATCAAACTCTGTCTTTTCTTCCTCAGCAGCCTCAGCACCAGCCGCCGCAACTCCTGCCGGCATAGCCATGGGCATTGCAGCCATAGGTGCCGCTGCGGAGACTCCCAGTTCTTCTTCCAGCTCTTTTACTAACTCGGCCAGCTCAAACACCGGCATGTTCTTGATGTACTCTTTGACATCGTCTTTATTGAGTTTCGCCTTCGCCATGTTTCTACTCCTTTATCGTTTTCTATATCTGTTCGCACAATCACGGTTTTTTCAAATCATGCTGCTGGTGTACCCTTCTGCTCGATGGCCTTGAGCACTCCCAGAAAATCCCTTGGTGCGGCTGCGAGCACCCCGACAAAATCGCGAGGCACAGCATTCATGACAGCCAGCAACTTCGAGGGTAGCGATGCCATAATCCCAAGAAGTTGAGCCTGCAGCACTTCTTTGGAGGGCAAGGTGACAATCTTTTTCATGTCCTCCTGAAGCATCAGCCTTCCAGCAAGTACTCCCGCCTTGACCTTCAGCTTGTCATTGCCCTTGGCATATTCCAGCAACACCTTCGCCGGCGTCAGCTCGTCATCGTAGCAAAGAGCGAGGGCATTGGGCCCGATGAGGTGTTCCTCGAGCACTGAGGCCGCAGTCCCCCGAAGTGCCAGTCGAGTCAGGCTGTTTTTAACCACCCGGTATTCTATGCCCGCTTCCTTGAGCTTGCGACGCAGTTCAGTGATCTCCGTTACCTTGAGACCACGATAATCGGTTAGAATCGTTGCTTTGGACCGCTCCAACTTCTCATGGAGCTCGTCCACCATTGCTTCTTTCTCTTGCCGGTTCAATTCTCTTCTCCCCTCCTTTCGTCTGCCAGCGCGATTTTGAATCGTGCTCTAACAAAGTCATGGGAGGTGCCAGATTTTCAGGGGCGCATTGCCTGTTTCAGTCTCGGTAGGCTGACCCAGAGTCAATTATCCCCTCGCCAAACCCAGAAGCGAGAGCTACCTTACCAACGTGTCTGGTAACATCATGCATCTTGAGCAGGCTAGGCACCTACTGTCTTCGACGAATCAACGCTTCGCCTCGGCAGTCAATTTCTTATTCTTGCGAACATCCGGCCAGCTGGTCACGGATATCCTATTTATTAGCTATTTTCGGTGGGCAATGCCCACCCTACCTAATACTAAGGTTTCAGGTGTCAGTGTTC
>JAUVTM010000299.1 GCA_030601545.1 Syntrophobacterales bacterium | reverse complement strand
TGCAGAGTGCTAACGGTTAAGGCGGTTTTTCTTTTCTTATGGTTAGTATCATCACCCGCATGGGCAACAGCAGAAGCTGCGGCTATAGAAGGTCCACAACGTCCCTGGTGGTTCTGGCCTTTGATACTCTTTTTCTTCTGCTTTGTCCTCGGGATCCTGGCGGTGTTGGCCGGTGTTGGCGGCGGCGTGCTTTATGTGCCCCTGGTGAGCGGCTTCTTTCCATTCCATCTTGACTTTGTCAGGGGTACAGGGTTGCTGGTGGCCCTGGCAGGGTCTCTCGCAGCAGGGCCGGGCTTGCTCAAGAGAAACCTTGCCAATCTCCGCCTCGCTATGCCGGTTGCCCTCGTTGCCTCCAGTTGCGCCATCGTCGGTGCTCTCTTGGGTCTTGCTCTTCCCACCAACATCATCCAGATTGCCTTGGGGGCGACCATCATTTTGATCGCGCTCTTGATTACCTTCTCCAAGAACGTGGAGCGGCCGGTGGTGGAAAAGCAGGACGGTATAGGCGGAGCCTTTAAAATGGCCGGTGCCTATCTGGAGCCATCCACCGGAGAACACATTGAGTGGAAAACCCACCGCACCCTACCCGGCTTGCTTCTTTTTATTGTCATCGGCGTCATGGCCGGCATGTTCGGCCTGGGTGCAGGCTGGGCCAATGTTCCCGTGCTCAATTTGCTCATGGGAGCGCCCCTGAAGCTCTCGGTGGGAACCAGCAAGTTTTTGCTCTCCATCACCGACACCTCTGCGGCCTGGATCTATCTCAACCAGGGCTGCGTGATTCCTCTTATGGCGGTGCCTTCCATCGTAGGACTCATGCTGGGATCCTTTGTGGGAGTGAGAATCCTGGCGGTGGCGAAACCGAAGGTCATCCGTTACATTGTCATTGGTGTGCTCTTTTTCGCAGGAAGCAAGGCATTATTGAAAGGCCTTGGCATCTAAATAAAAAGTATGAGGTGAAGAAATGACACCTGAGACAGCAAAAGCTCCACCCGAACAGATAACCTATGCTAACCTGCTCTTCTATGGCAGCTGGGCTGCCATCGCGATCCTGCTGATCACCTTCTTCGTTTATGTAACCGGCGTCCTTGACAGTTACATACCGATCAACGAAATTTCTCAATACTGGACCATGCCGGTGAGTCAGTATGTACAAGAGGCCAACGTCCCAACAGGGTGGGGATGGGTTACCCTGCTCGGCAAAGGCGACTTTCTCAATTTTATCGGGATTGTCCTGCTGGCGGGGATGACGATTGTCTGCTATATAGTCATTCTACCTTACTATTTCAAACAGAAAGATATCGCCTTTGTGGTGCTCATCATATTGGAAGTGTTGGTACTTTGCCTCGGCGCCTCTGGACTGCTAGGCACCGGCGGCCATTAGCGCGGCATAATCTAAACACCACCGAAATTACCGGCTCTTTAGAAATAATCAAGTAAGCCAGGGGAATGCCCCCTGGCTTTTTTGTATATCAGCTCTGTGAACTGAGGTCGGACCAAGGTAACGAATTGAAATGACAATGAAAAGCTTCTGTCGACCATTCCGACCAACATGGGGGAAGGATTTCATCGCGGGTGCAGAGATCCGCCCGGCGTCACTCTGAGAGGGCTTTCAGGAATTCGGCAAAATCGCGAAGTGCGGTCTTGATGCTCTGGTGAACCAGCTTGTAGTCTATCGTCTCATACTCATGAACGAGGATATTCCTCATTCCGGTTGCCAGGGCGAGGCTGTTAGCGAGTTTTTCAGGGAGAATACCTTTCTTGCCTGCCAGGAGAAAGGCTTCCCTGTATGAGTCAGGAGTGACGTTGTGCTTGGACAGCTCGTGAAATATCAAGTCTGAAGAGCTTTCGATCAGCAACTGGATAATCCTTTCCACCTCGTAGTGGTTCTCCATGAACTGATCAAATGAGGAGTTCTCATGTTTTTTCAGGTCATTGAGGTACTGGATCAGCTTCTGGAGTTTTCTCTTTCTTACCTCAGGAGACACCGTCCAACCCCCATGCTAAGTTATTTTGTAAACATTCACAGGTTGCATTTATGCCATACGGGCTTGGTTTGCAAGATGAACGTCCAACATCGAACAGACTGAACATCGAACATCGAACGTCGAACCTTGAACATCGAATAATGATGTCGCTCCGCTCCGCAATTTAATTTCATTCGTTTTCAAAAATCCGAGGTCAAAACTTGAATGTCTATTTCTGTTTCTTCACTTTTCGCATTCAACATTCGATGTTGGATCCGCCTGAGGCGGATTCGATGTTCATTTTTTTCAGCCGTTTTGATACTCGTAACGAAAATCTTAATTAATTCCTCTGTTTCCTGTAAAATATCATTTAGTAGTTCAGGTTTTTTAATTAGTGGTACACGCTGAATAAGTTTTAACCATCTCTGGGTCTCCCTAAGCTATTTTAACGAGATTCATGCCCTTGTTTTTGTCTTTCATTCAACATTCGATGTTGGACGTTCGATGTTCGATGTTCATTTTTTCAGTC
>JAUVTM010000045.1 GCA_030601545.1 Syntrophobacterales bacterium | reverse complement strand
GATGTGTGGTTTGAGCAAAACCTCCTTTAGTTCCTGTAGAAATTGAAAGAAAAGGGGTTTCAGCAGGTCTTGAACTTGGCCCTCTCCTGCAACAATAGTGTACGAAGCGGACCGAACCGTGCCTTCGGGTAAACCTGTTTTAACTATCACACTTACTGTTAACTTTCAAGGGAAAAAGAGAGTCAGGAATTACCCCATTTTTTTGTTGGTATGAGTATATTAAGAATAATTGAGACAATTCCACCTAGACATTCCTTGTGTTTGTTCTGAAGTGACTGGCGGAAGGTCTGCGCCAGAAGTGACCAGACCGTGAGACTCGGCCTCCGGCCCATAGGGGCCTACGCCCCGGAGGGAACGCAAGAACAAATACAAGGAATGTCCTTTCAACCTCGCCAATTGCTGCTAGTCAGCCTTACCGCTCGAGGGCTGGGACATTCCCTCCGCTTACGCTCGGCCTGCTGTCTTTGCCGGGCGGTGGTGCTTCGGGCCGAAGCAGATGGCAGCCCGAGCTGCGGATATTGCCAGCCTCTGCCATATTGGCTGGGCAAGCTGATCAATTGAAACTGGCATAGGCTGGCTATATACGCCGCTGCGGGAATATCCCAGCCCTCAAGCTCCATCTAAACAGAGCTAAGCAGATGCACTTTTCATTTGTAAATCACCAGCAGTAGGCTAATAGCCTAACTCTAGAGCGATTAAACACCAATTTTTGGAGAAACTCCTGATCACTTACTCTCTTGCCTTTGTCCGACAAATGCGTTAGTTTCTCTGCCTGTTCCGGGCTATTATATTGTCACTTTCTGTGACCTTCTCACATTCTGATTATAGTCGGTCAAGAAATGGTTGACGACTATATCGTTTCCAGTCTGCGGAGTACTACCGTTTATGTTACAGGGCGGTTCTCACCCCGAAGTACCGTTGGAAGACGACTGGCAACAGCTGGTTGGCGGTGCTCGTCTTGATGACCTGGCCGCTGCCGTTGCCAACGGCAGTCGGAAGATTTTTGCCCAGGGCCTGAGCCAATGGGGACTCTATTATGGGCTAGCACGTATGCTTCCAGGCCTGAAACGGACGGTGCTGTTGATCACTGCCTCGCTGAAGCAAGCCTGGGAAGCCCATCAGAGCCTCTCATTCTTTCTCGGCCTTGCTGAACATTGGCGGGGGGATCCCCTGGAATGTCCCCTTTGGCTTTTTCCCACAGCTAATCGCCGCATGCCGACGGAACCCTTTGTCGCTCCTGATGTACAAGCTCAGCGACTCGCCGTTCTCTACGCATCTGCAGCGAGCAGCCAAGCAAAAATTATTGTGGCACCGGCCCAAGCAGTAATGGAAAAGGTTTTGCCTCGTCGACACTGCATGGACGCCAGCAGATATCTGGTTGTAAGAGAAGAGATACGCCGGGAAGAGCTGATATCCCACTTGGTTTCCATCGGCTATTACCGGACCGATTTGGTGGAGGAAGTGGGTGATCTCAGTGTACGTGGCGACATTATTGACCTTTATACTCCGCTCTACCCCCAACCTCTGCGCTTGGAGTTTTTTGATGAGGTTCTAGAGTCAATTCGGTTCTTCAGTCCAACCAGCCAGCGATCCAGTGAACATCTGGATGATGTGATCATAGTGCCAGCCCACGAAGTACTGCTCACTACATCTAGACAGCAAAGGGCTGCTTCTTCGTTAAAAGAAGCTCTGGAGGAGGAAGGCACGTGGCGCGGCGACCTGGAGCTCTGGCAGGAACGTGTGAAGGGCTCGGGCCACTTCCCCGGCATTGAGCAGTTACTGCCGCTCTATTATGACAGGCTCGAAACTCTCTTCCATTACCTGCCACTATCAACCCTCGTGGTGCAGAGCAACTCAGGTGGTATCAAGAAGACGATAGTCGAGCTTTTAGAACAAGCTGACCGAGACCGGGATGTTGCTCGTCAGAACTCCCGCTGGACTCTTTCCCCAGAAACTTACCTGCTCGATGAGAAGCAAATAGATACATCGCTTGAACCTTACCCTCAAATCCTACAGTCCAGTCTTCCAGTGGATCATGCTTCTGAGGGGAATAGTTCGGAAGTTCTCCACTTCCGCCTGGGGAATCACAGAGGGCTGCAGCAGAAAATTCAAGATCATCAGCAGCGCCAACGGTTGCTAGAACCCTTGGCTCAAAGGCTCCAACAGTGGCAAAAATCTGGGATGAGCCCATTCCTGGTTTGTCGTACAGCGGAACAGGGTCGCCGTGTGGAAGACCTGCTTACTGATTATGGGGTGGACGCCCAATTCAGTTCGGAACCCTTTGGGCAGCTTTCCTTTCGAGCTCCGGTTACCAAAATTGTGGTGGGTCGCCTCCCCATTGGCTTTCTGTGGCCGGATGAGGGTTTGGCCGTTGTCACCGAAACAGAGCTTTATGGTGAGAAGCCCCGTCGGCACCGGGTCAGCCCTCCTGAAATCGGTTCATTTCTGACTACATTTACAGATCTTCAGACTGATGACTTTGTTGTTCATCTGGACCACGGAATTGGTATTTATAAAGGGCTGGTCCACCTGAAAATCAACGAGCACTCAAATGATTTCCTCTTATTGGAATACCAAGACGGAGACATCCTTTATCTCCCCGTTGACCGGTTGGATAGGGTGCAGAAATACATCGGCGTCGAGGGCTATCAGCCTCGAGTGGATAAACTGGGGGGGCAGCGCTGGGCTTCCACTCGAAAACGGGTTCAGGACTCCATCCAGAAGGTCGCACAGGAACTCCTGCACATTTATGCCCTGCGTCACGTAAAGCAAGCAATGACTTTCTCTCCACCGGACAGTTCTTTTCGTGAATTCGAGGCCACCTTTCCGTACGAAGAAACCCCGCATCAGCAGGCAGCAATAGAAGACGTCCTTGCTGATATGCAGCGTCATAAGTGCATGGATCGGCTCATCTGTGGTGATGTCGGCTTCGGTAAGACCGAAGTAGCCCTACGCGCAGCTTTTAAGGCAGTAATGGACGGCAAGCAGGTGGCGATACTTGTACCCACCACGATTCTCGCAGAGCAACACTACCTCACCTTCAAGCAACGGCTGGATGGTTACCCCGTCTTCCTGGAGGTGCTGAGTCGTTTTAAAGGAAGAGCGGAACAAAAAAAGATTCTTGCAGACCTCCAGAACAGCCTCGTTGATATTGTTATCGGCACCCACAGATTGCTCCAACGAGATGTGGTCTTCAAAGATCTGGGCTTGCTTATTATCGACGAAGAGCATCGTTTTGGCGTCCGACACAAAGAACGGATCAAACAGCTTCGGGCTGAGGTCGATGTCCTGACCTTGACTGCCACTCCCATTCCCCGCACCTTGCACATGTCGCTCATAGGAATTCGTGATCTAAGCGTCATTGACACCCCGCCAGAGGATCGCAGAGCCATTGAGACCAGAATATGCTCCTTCGACGACATCATCATTAAGGAAGCCGTCCGTAAAGAGAAGGCGCGAAGAGGACAGGTATTTTTTGTCCATAACAACGTCAAAACTATCTATCGGATGACCAATTACATTCAGGAACTCTTGCCTGAAATAACAATGGCGGTAGCGCATGGTCAGCTCCGAGAACGCGAACTAGAGCAGGTCATGCTAGATTTCATCCACCACCGAATTGATCTGCTCGTCTGCACTACAATTATCGAGTCAGGTCTAGACATCCCTGCCGCCAACACAATTTTCATCAATCGGGCCGACAAGTTCGGCTTAGCGCAAATCTATCAGCTCCGTGGCAGGGTGGGAAGATCTTCGGAACAGGCCTATGCATACCTGCTCATTCCGGGTGAACACCTGGTCACCCGGCAGGCCCAGAGGAGGTTACTGGCCCTTATGGATTTCACCGAACTTGGTTCCGGTTTCAAGATAGCTCTGAACGACTTGCAGATCAGAGGTGGAGGTAATATTCTTGGGGCCGCCCAATCTGGCCACATTGCTGCAGTGGGTTATGAGATGTACGTACACCTCATGGAAAAGGCCATTGCACAACTCAAGGGAGAAACTGCCAGGGAGCCGGCAGAACCGGAGATTCACCTCAACCTGGCCGCCCATTTACCTGAAACATATATCACCAACAGCAGCCAGCGATTGAACACATATAAGCGCCTCGCCACTGCCAGCGATGAAAGCTCTCTCGCAGATATGGAAGAAGAACTGCGGGATCGGTTTGGTCCTCTGCCTGAAGAGACTTCCCATCTACTCGTGCTGCTGAATCTGAAGCTGCTCTTGCGTCGGTTGTGGGTTAAACGGTTGGATGTGGTGAATGGCGAGTATGTCCTTACCTTTTCTGAAAACCCCGAAATAGACTTGGACAGACTAACTGGCTTGGTTGCAGCTGAGTCAGAGCACTTGCGTCTAACCCCAGAACACCGTCTCTATTTCAGCAGCCCCACCCACGACGTGGTAGAGTCAATCAACGAGTTGAAAAAGCTCTTGCACAACTTAAAGTAACATGTTATCAATTTAAATTTATTAGCTTTTTGTTTTAAGGTCGGGTAGTTAGATCAACTTGGCCAGTGTTATCTGGGAAGAGACGTGCGCTGGAGAAGTTGGATTCTTAGGTTATCGTTGTTTTTACTGCTGGGAGGTATTTTGCCCTCTTCTGGCTCAGCTGCGGAGCTCGTAGACCGCATCATTGCCTACGTGAATGACGACATTATTACCCTGAGTGAACTCAATGAAAGGACAAACGCGCTGGTAGCTGCGCGGGAGCAAAATCCTTTCCTTCGTGAGCGAGAGCTGTCCCTGGAAGAGATGCGACGCAATATGCTGAATCGTCTTATTGACGAACGTCTGGCCTCCCAAGAGATCTCCCGACTGAAAATTTCCGTGAGTGAGGCGGAAGTAGATGAGACGGTTGCCAGAATCATGAAAGAAAACCTTCTTACCCGGGAAACCCTAGAGGCTGAACTTCGCAAGGAAGAGAGAACGATTACGGACCTTCGCCAGCAAATCAAGGAGAATCTGGAACAAAGAAAGCTTGTCAGCCGCGAGGTTCAAAGTAAAACCGTAATCACTGACGAAATTGTTGAAGCTTACTATCAGTCCAATCTTAAGGACTTCCAGGGAAAAGAGCGGTGGCGTCTCCAGGATATTTTCCTGCCCTTCCCTCCTTCAGCCACCGCCGAGGAGCAGGATCGCATCCATGACCTGGCTCAACAAATCCTGAACCACTTGCGTGAAGGAGCCGATTTTGCCTCGTTGGCTCAGCGCTATAGCCGAGGCCCCGGCGCAGAAGCGGGTGGTGACCTGGGTTTCTTTTCCAGGGGCGAACTCGAGCCGATTCTGGAAAAAACCATCCAGAACATGGAACCGGGCGAAATTAGCCCGGCCATTGAAACTCAGAAAGGTCTTCATATAGTCAAGGTTACCGAGGTGGACAGAACTCCCCCCAAGACCTTGGATGAGGTTCGGGAAAGCATTCGGCGTTTGCTCTACAAGAGAGAAGTTGAATTCAGATACAGGGAATGGTTGAGCAGTTTGCGGGAACGCTCGTATGTGAAGATTGTCGATTAACCTTGCGGTGTCAGTCGTCCGTTGTCATTAGTCAGTTGCAAAGAAAACTACAGGTAACATGGTCCGGGTTCCAGTTACGGCATAGCATCTGAGATAAGCTTGCAACGGACAACTGACTACGGGCACTACCTTGATTCCGACTACTAACCGCCGACCTCTGAGATCAGAGAATTTCTATGGCTGAAATCTCCACTGTTGATACTATTGGCCAGTTTGTTGATCAGACGGTGACGATCCGTGGTTGGCTTTACAGCAAACGGTCAAGCGGCAAGGTCCGCTTTCTCCTTATCAGAGACGGCACGGGAACCATCCAGGCTGTGGTGGTAAAGAACGAGGTGAGCCCTGCTACCTTTGCCCTCACCGATACCCTGACACAAGAGTCCTCTTTGGTGGTCACCGGAACCGTCCATGAAGACACCAGATCTCCCGGTGGTCACGAGCTGCAGGTGAACGATATTACCGTTATCCAGGTGGCTGAAGATTATCCCATCACCCCCAAGGAACACGGACCGGCATTTTTGTTGGACCACCGCCATCTCTGGCTTCGCTCTCCCAAGCAACACGCAATTCTGCGAATCCGCAGCCAGGTTATTGAAGCGGCTCGGGAGTATCTGAACCGAGAGGGATTCATTCTTTTCGATGCTCCCATTCTCACTCCCGCTGCCTGTGAGGGCACCACCACCCTTTTTGAAACCGATTATTTTTACGATGAAAAAGCCTACCTATCCCAAAGCGGCCAACTGTATGCCGAGGCTGGTGCCATGGCTTTTGGCAAGGTCTACACTCTTGGTCCCACCTTCAGGGCGGAGAAGTCTAAAACCCGCAGGCACCTTACCGAGTTCTGGATGCTAGAACCAGAGGCGGCCTTCGCCGAGTTGGAGGATATTCTCTCTCTGGCCGAACAACTGGTCAGCCACTTGGTCCATTCGGTCCTCACCCATAAAAGCGAGGAACTCAAGGTTTTGGGGCGTGAACGAAGCAAACTCGAGTCGGTGCAACCTCCCTTTCCGCGAACAACGTACGATGAAGCCCTGGATCTTTTGCGACAAAACGGCATCGACCACGAGTGGGGTGAAGATTTTGGTCCCACCGAGGATACTCTCATTTCAGAACAGTTTGATCGACCCGTAATGATTACCCACTACCCATTGCAAACCAAAGCTTTTTACATGAAAAGTGATCCAGATAAGCCTGACCTAGCCCTCTGTGTTGATGTGCTAGCGCCTGAGGGTTATGGAGAGATTATTGGCGGCTCTCAGAGAGAAGATGACTACAACAAGCTTTTGGAGAAACTGGCGCAGCACGATCTACCCCGGGAGCCCTTCGAGTGGTATCTTGATCTACGACGCTATGGCTCGGTGCCCCATTCAGGCTTCGGTCTTGGAATTGAGCGCACCGTGGCCTGGATTTGCGGCATCAAACATCTACGCGAAGCTATTCCGTTTCCAAGAATGTTACAGCGCATCTACCCCTAGCACCGGATCAGTGCCATGGTAATATTGAACCACAGAGATCACAAAGGATACTTGAGGTTCGAGATTTCAGATTATAGATTCAGACAATCTGCAATCTACAATCATCAATCTGAAATCCCATCTCTTTGTGTCCTTGGTGGTCTAGTCTCACCTTGACTGCTTTCACCGTGAGAGGTGGCGTAAACATGAAGAGTCTCGGCGAATATTTGCGAGCAGAACGACAGGCGAGAGGTATAAGCCTGGAACAAATCTTCGCCGAGACCAGAATCAGTATGGAGATGCTGCGGGCCATCGAGAATGGGAACGTTGAGCAACTCCCCGCCCCGATCCTCATTAAGGGATTTCTGAAAGCTTATGCAGAGAAGATTGGTCTGGATCCGGAAGAGGTGATTGTTGAATACCAGAATGTGATTGAGGAAGTGGGAAACCCTCAGGAAAGGATGGAGAAATTTCATCAACGACTGCAGCCTCAATCCTCCAATAAGAAGCTGCTTGTTCTCGTCATTGCCCTTACCCTGCTAACAGGTTTGATCTTCTTTTGGTACCGCTCCAGCTCTGTGAGAAAGCAGTCCACGTCTTCCTCAAGTGGAGAGTTCGTCTCCCCAACTGCTGTGGACCAGAGAGCGGTCAAGAGTGCTCCTGACTCTGGAATCAACCAGACAAAGTCCGCTCAGAGTTCCAGACGGACTCAGGGCGAGTTGATGACTGGATCAGAATCTGACAGCTCTGAATTAGGTGGTCGGACTGCCCCTGCTGCCTCCACTGGTGCAGAAGTGTCCAAAATTGGTGAAGGCAGTGGTTATCCCTCAGGTGAATCCTTGCAGGAAGTGAGAATACTTCCTCCTGGCCAATCCCCATACCTGCTTAGGGCCGAGGCAGCTGAAACCACCTGGATCCGTATTAGCACCGATGAGACTGGGGAGCATGAATACCTGCTTCAGCCGGGTGAACAGCTAACATGGCGGGCGTCATCAAGTTACAAACTTCTCATTGGCAATGCAGGTGGTATCCAACTCTACCTGAATGATGAACCCCTCAAACGGTTGGGTGAAGCAGGTCAGGTAGTTTACCTGAAACTACCTGATCCTTCCTTGCTCCTCACACCAGATATTGAACAGATAGAGCCGGTGAACAGACCATGACCAAGGAACGCAGCGACACTGTCTCATTGTTGAAGGCGGATCTGAACCAGAATAGGTTGGTTGAGGCGGTTCAATTGCTGGCGGACCTTCACCCTGCCGACATTGCAGATTTGTTCGAGGCTCTGGACGAACATGAGAAGAAAACGCTATTCCGAGAGCTGGATATTGATACGGCTTCAGAGGTAATCGCTGAACTCTCGGAGTTTTCTCAAGATCAGATCCTGGCCGATTTACCTCACCAACGTCTGGGCGAAATCGTTGACGAATTGGACTCTGACGATGCCGCAGATCTTCTTGCCAGCGTCCCGGAAGAGGTGGTCGAAGAGGTGCTGGCCTCCATTGACGTCGAGGATTCCAGAGAGGTTCGTCGCCTCCTGGCCTATGACGAGGAAACCGCTGGCGGCATCATGCAAGCCGAGTTGCTGACAGTGCCCCAGGAGGCAACCATTGCTGATACCATCAAGCATTTTCGTGAGCATGGCAAGGACTTGGAAGGGCTGGCAAATATCTTCGTGATTAACTCTCGCAAGCAGGTGGTGGGACAGTTGAGTTTGCGGCGTCTGATTCTGTCAGACCCAGACGACACCGTTTCACAGGTCATGGACACCAGTGTTCGCCCCATCCCGGTGGAAATGGACCAGGAACATGTTGCCAGGATATTCCAGAAGTATGACATTATTTCGGCACCGGTGGTAGAGTCCGATGGCAGCCTGGTGGGGCGGATAACCATTGACGATGTTATAGACATAATCGAGGAAGAGATCTCCGAAGATGTCTTGCGCATGGCTGGAACCCACGAAGATGAACTGGTCTACGGCGACCAAATTTGGAAGATTTCTCGTCTCCGCCTTCCCTGGCTTCTCACCAACCTATTTGGCGGATTATTCACAGGCTATCTTCTTTGGCTTTTCAAGGTGACCCTGGCCGATGCCATTGTGCTGGTCACCTTTGTGCCGGTGATCACCGGTATGGGCGGCAACGTGGGCATCCAGGCATCAACGATTACGGTGCGGGGATTGGCCACCGGCGATATTGATCTGCACATGTTGGGCCGCACCATATTCAAGGAGGCACGAGTGGGACTGCTCATGGCCCTTGCCTGCGGCCTCACCATAGGGGTCGCCGCAGAACTCTGGCACCGGAACCTCGCCCTAGGGCTCACCGTGGGCTGCGCCATGGCCGGAGCCATCGTGGTAGCCTCGCTCATGGGCACCCTGGTGCCCATCGGTTTCGAGCGGTTGGGTATCGATCCGGCGGTGTCTTCCGGGCCCTTCGTTACCACAGCCAATGACATCACCGGCATCCTCATCTACCTTTCCATCTCCACCGCTTTTTTGAAATACATCGTTCGCTGAAGCAACCGGTAGCGCCGCTTTTGGGTTGCTAAAAGGCCCCGCAGAAGGTTAATCATGGCAATTCGCCGAGACGAGGCGATCATTCTCCGCACCAGGGACTACAGCGAATCGGATCGCTTGATCACTTTTTTCAGCAGAAACCACGGGCAACTCACCGGTATCGCCAAAGGGGCACGGCGCAGCAAGAAAAGATTTGTTCACACCTTGGAACCTTGTTCCCACGTCTCTGTTACCTATGTGGACCGGCCAACCTCTGGACTAGTACGGCTCGATGCCAGCGAGCTCAAGAACGCCTTCACCGCCCTCCGAAGCGACATCGCCCGTTTGGGATATGCCAGCCTCAGCTGCGAGATAGTATTGGGAATGTCGCCGGAAAGACAGGCCAACGCCGCCCTCTTCGACCTGCTCTACCAATACCTTGAACAACTAGAGCGAGGGGCGGAGCCTGAAAACACTTCCTTGCTGTTCCAGACCCGGATATTACATTTGAGTGGATATGGTCCAAACCTGCAAGGCTGCGTTCTTTGCGGCCGGAAACCTCGTGCTGGTGGAAATTGGTTTTTCTCCATCCTCCAGGGTGGTCTCGTATGCAAAGACCATAAACATGGTCAACAACCCTATCCGGTTTCTTTGGGTACTGTGATGCTACTCCGCCAAGCGCAGCAACTTCCCCTTGCCAAACTTTGGCGTCTCAGATTCCTACGCCAATCCCGCCAGGAGTGTCGCTTCCTTCTTATTGATCTTGTCAGGCATTATTTAGAGAAGGATTTGAAATCTCTCAAGCTCCTTTATCAGATAGGCGCCCTACAGCCGACAGATTCACCTTAGAGGTAGTTGTTTCAAGTCGTTGCAACGTTTTTGGGGTATGCAACCATATCCGCAATGCGGTCGCCGTCATTAGGTCATTACGCTAGGCTGTCATTAGGCTACGCCGTCATTTGCCTTCGGCGTCATTAGATCATTACGCTGCGCTGTCATTTGTTGTAATAGGAAATCCGAAATCCGAAATCTGAAACCGGGAACCCGCCCGAAGGGTGGGAGTCCGAAGGACAAATCCCAAATGTGCCCAGTGCTTATTGGGGCCGCAGATCCTGTGGATAATGGGCTTGACAGAGAACCAGCGGCAAGGTAACTTACTTCGTTAATCCATACCCACACCCTTTCTTATCCAAGGCAAGGAGTCTCCCATGACATTCCAGGAATTGATCCTAGCAATTGAGAAATATTGGCACGACTACGGCT
>JAUVTM010000160.1 GCA_030601545.1 Syntrophobacterales bacterium | reverse complement strand
CTGTTATCCGCTTCTGTTCTGATGCTGTTTTTGAACCTCGGCTCCCAGAAGCTGGACCAGCCCGTGCCGGAGTCAAACTTGGTATCCGAGCTGAATAAATGATTATCACATCCTACACACTGATATACACCTTTCCCTTTGAAGTTGTGGTATTTGCCACTAAATGGTGGTTCAGTGCCTTTTCTCCGCGTAATCCTGAATTGCTCCGGAGTTAGCATCCGGCGCCATTCTTCATCGCTTCTTACAACTTTATCAGTCACATCTAACTCCTTCTTTTTGGTAGGCTCGGAGGAGTTTTTTGCCAGTGTAATGGGGAAATGTTCTCGGACAAAACCCCAGGCCCACGCCGGGTATCCCAAAAGCAGAGCAAAGACGCCAAACTGCTTCAGGAAAAACCTGCGGCCAGACCGACTATCTGAACCCGGTGATGGTGAGTTCATTACTATCTCCTTTCCACCTTGGTGGATTATCGACTCGCGTTCTTTGTCAGTATGATAATCATTAGTAGGAAAGGAGTCCAAGCCATTACATACAAACGTGTTGCTTGTGAGTTGTTGAAAAACTTTTGATCCTTGGAATCTCTCCGTTCATGGATTATAAAAGAGACTGAGATCAATCTCGGCCCCAGCCTTTTTCTTGAAAAAGTAGTGTGAGAATGTTGTAAACCCTAACGTTGCAGACCTACTCCGAGGAAAAACGCGCCAGAGTGCGTCAGATGTGGTTGCGCACAGACTCGGTCAGGACGAAGCGTACTTTACCGTACGTGAGAGCCTGGCCGAGGCGAGCACAACCGCAGATGGGGTGCTATGGCGCGAGCCTAGCGATTCTTACCGGTTTGGGTTTGCAACGTTAGGGTAAAAACTTCTCACAAGACTGAACCACGAAGACATCCCTGCAGAGATTGAGACGACCGCTGGAATGCCAAATATAGCCACTGACAGAAAAGTCATATCCTGGGCCCTCTACGATTGGGCCAATTCCGCCTTTGCCACAACCGTAATGGCGGGCTTCTTTCCGATATTCTTCAAACAGTACTGGAATGTGGGCGTAGAGGTCACTACCAGTACATTTCGTCTGGGCCTAGCCAATTCCATAGCCAGCCTCATCGTTCTCGCCATGGCACCGCTGCTTGGAGCAATCGGCGATCAGGGCGGAGTAAGGAAAAAATTCCTCCTTTTTTTTGCCGCCATGGGCGTTGTCATGACCGGCAGCCTTTTTTTCGTGGCCCGGGGAGCCTGGCACATTGCCGTTCTCATTTACATTTTGGGGATCATCGGCTTTTCCGGTGGCAATGTGTTCTATGATTCGCTCCTGATAAGCGTCGCTCCCTCCGGCAAAGAGGATATGGTCTCAGCTCTGGGCTTTGGACTTGGTTATTTGGGTGGCGGGCTGTTGTTCGCTTGCAACGTACTCATGACCCTGAAACCCGCTTGGTTTGGCCTGACCGATGCCGGGACAGCGGTGCGTATCTCTTTTCTCAGCGTCGCTATCTGGTGGGCCATCTTCTCCTTGCCTGTAATGATCTGGGTAAAGGAGCCACCGACCCATCGCAAAAAAAGCGGCTGGAAGATGGTCGGCAGTGGTCTTCTGCAGGTTAAAACAACCTTTGCGGAGATCCGCAAACTGCGGGTAGTGTTCTTTTTTCTCATAGCTTATTGGCTCTACATAGATGGGGTTGACACCATCATCAGAATGGCGGTGGACTACGGCATGTCCCTGGGCTTTCCTGCCGACAGCCTCATCGTGGCTCTGCTCATCGTTCAATTTGTGGGCTTTCCTGCCGCCATCCTTTTCGGCAAACTCGGCGAGAAGTTGGGCACCAAAACTTCCATTTTACTGGGCATTGGAGTTTACGTCGGGATCACTGTATGGGGCAGATTCATGGACAGTCCAGACGAGTTTTACGTACTGGCGGTGGCCATCGGCCTGGTACAGGGCGGGGTACAGTCCTTGAGCCGCGCTTTTTACTCTCGCATCATCCCCGCCAATAGGGCGGCTGAGTTCTTCGGATTCTATAATATGCTGGGTAAATTTGCCGCTGTGGTCGGTCCCGTACTGATGGGGTTAGTGGGCGTTCTCACCGGCAATCCGCGGCATTCCATCCTCGCTATAGTAGTACTGTTTCTCGGTGGGGGAATCATGTTGTACTTTGTAGATGAAAACGAGGGTATCCGCATAGCCCGGGAACTGGAGCAGAAAAACGGGATGGGATGAATAGAGGTAAGTAAAAAATCCGGGCCCCAATTACTAAAGCTCAATATATTCACCCGGTTTGAGTACTGTCACCTGGGTCGAGGTCTCTTGTTCCACCCGACCTTTCCAAGCCGCAGGATCCTGTTTAATCATGTCAAAGGTGTCATAGTGGATGGGGAACACTTTTTTTGGTTCGATGAGCTTCACCGCCCTGAGGCCATCTTCCGGGCCCATGGTGAAATTGTCTCCGATGGGCAATATGGCCAGGTCAATTCCCTCTTCCCCGATCAACTTCATGTCGTAGAAAAGGCCGGTATCACAGGCATGATATATCTTCTTCCCCTGAACATAGAACAGAAAACCACACGGATTGCCACCGTATGAACCATCCGGCAGGGCTGAACCGTGCTGGGCAATCGTCAGTTTGACCCGCCCCCACGGATAGTCGAATCCACCTCCGATGTGCTGTGGATGACCGTTTTCCACCCCCTGGTTCAGCAGCCAATTGTGTATTTCGAAGTTGGAAATCACAGTGGCACCAGTCCGCTTGGCAATATCTACGGTATCCCCCACGTGATCACCGTGCCCATGCGACACCAAGATATAGTCGGCCGGGATTTCATCTGGCTTGACTGGTGCAAGAGGATTTCCACTAATGAACGGATCAATCAGTAAATGAGTACCTTCCGTTTCAATCAAAACACAAGCGTGGCTGTACCATGTTACTTTAACGCTCATTTGATCCTCCTTTCCTCGATTTCGTCTGATTCTGTCCCCGGATTCATAATCACCCTCGCCGGTCTTAAATTATCTATTTTTACCTCAGAAGATTTAATTTTACAAAACAAAAGATGTGATCTCTGCCCCATGATAACGACTTCCATGGTACGGATGTTGCTTTGAACATAGGTTGGAACAATGAGAATCGCAAGTGGACAACCGCTTTCCAGAAGGCACTGCGTGTTCCATAGCCAATATATCTCATTGATGTCTAAGCTAAGTCTCGACAACTGACGGTACAATTTTGGATACGCAAGAGGTCACTTAAAGTGATTCGCTCTTATCTGCCATCATTGAATAGTAAGCCGCTACTGGTTTTTCTCCTCGGAGCAATAGCCCTTCTCTTGGCTCTCAATCTTGTGGTGGTGGGTCTTACCTCTTCTACGGGTCCCGCCGAGGAGTCCGCTCCTGCTGGAGTTCTGAGTGACTTTCCCCTTCCAGGCTCGATCAGCCTTTGCCATGAGTCCATCCCTCTCGAGAACCAGCGTGTCTTGGAGATGCTGGATCGAGAATTCACTATTGCTGTCTGGGATCGGGCCCAGGTTTTTCTGTGGCTCAAGAGAGCTGGGCGCTATTTTCCATACTTTGAGGAGAAACTGTATGAAGCTGGAATGCCCGATGACCTCAAATACATGGCTGTAGCGGAGAGCGCCCTTATTACCGATATCAAATCAAGGAAGAGAGCCGCCGGACTCTGGCAATTCATGTCTCGCACCGGTAGACGATATGGCCTGCGGAAAAACCGAACGATAGACGAACGGTTAGACTTTGAACAATCTACTGAAGCAGCCATTTCATACCTGACACGACTACATGATACATTCGACAACTGGACTTTAGCCCTGGCCGCATACAACTGTGGTGACGCTTTCCTAAAGAGAGAAATGAAGAAACAAAAGGTCAAGGATTTTTACAGACTCGATCTGCCCCTGGAAACAGAGCGATATATTTTCCGCATCGCTGCCGTCAAAATTATCATGGAGAACCCACAACACTATGGGTTTGACCTACCCCCGGCGCAGATATACAGACGGATGTGGTACGATTCCGTAGAAGTGAGAATAGCCCAACGCTTACAATTGACCGAACTGGCCCTTGCTCTCGATACAGATTTCAAAGTCCTCAAAGAACTCAATCCGCAATTCCGCAGAAACTATGTGCCCAAGGGTAACTACAAGATTAAGGTTCCTCCTGGATTTGGTCCCAAGCTACATATTGCCATGCAAAAACTTGGTAAAGGTGGAAGCAGAGAAAAGGAGAAGGTCTCTGAAGGCCATTACCTAGTTCGGAAAGGAGATACCTTGGGCCACATTGCCAGCAGAACAGGCGTCTCTATAGCCAGTCTGAGGAGATACAACGTTATCCAAGGGTCCACCATATGGGCAGGACAAAAACTTCGGCTTACCCCTTAGTGAGGTCACATCTTAAGAACGAAGAATACTGAGCGTAAGGACAAAACTTAAGATGTGACCCGCATTGTAAGCTGAACTTTGGTGTTCCGGAGTCATTTACTTCTTTGATTTTTCGGACTTTTTAGCCTCCGGCTTTGGCTTACTCCTGCCTTTCTTCTTCAAGGGCAGGCAACCACATCCGCAATCATTTTTCTCCCTTTTGGCCATCTTTATCACCTCCTTTGTCTGAGCGGTTTCTTTAAAGTAATTTAGTAGATACTAAAATAATTGGGCAAAAAAAGAGCCTAGCCCGGATGTTTCACGAATCGCCTACTTCCTCAATTCGAGTTTTCACTCTCTGAAGTTCTTCCTGAAGTTCCTCTTCATATTTTCGGAGAAGATCAACCTTATCCTTGGCCCCATCAAGCTCCGCCTCAAGAAACCCCCCGGTTCCCTTACAGCCGCAGGTACAGATCTTGGCAAGAAATTCCCCACACTCTTCTAGGGCAACTGGATCTATCTGATATGGTATCCAGTAGCCCTTGCGCTCATTCCTGACCAGTCCAGCGTGCTTGAGGATCTTGAGGTGTTGCGAAACGGCGGAAGGTGTGATCCCCAGGCTCTTCGACATCTCATTGACACCGAGAGGCCCTCTTTGCTTCAGGAGCTCGATGATTCTTATGCGGGAATCAACACCCAAAACCTTGAATAATTCCGCTCGTTTGGTTTCCATCTGGG
>JAUVTM010000322.1 GCA_030601545.1 Syntrophobacterales bacterium | reverse complement strand
CTGCCGATCACGGATGCCACCTGCATGGTCCGTTTGAGATTTTCTTCCAACCGATCCATTCGGGCCGCAATAATCCCCTGAATGGTATCTGGGACCTGAATGTCAAAAGCCTTCCCGCTCAAGACATACTTCTCGTCTTTTCTCTCGATGGAGCCGTTTTCGAGCAAGGTATGGGTGAACTCTTCCATAAACAGGGGGTTCCCTGCTGCACGATTGAGGATCAACTGCCGGAGTTCCGGGGCCATTTCCCCCTCCTCCAGGATGGCCTTAACCAGTTCACTGCTTGAGTTTGTACCCAGTTGATCCAGGCCGACCTTGGTGTAATAGGACTTGCTCCCCCAGGGATGGGTATATTCGGGACGATAGAGAAGCAGCAGCATGATAGGGGTATTGGCAAGCCACCCAATTAGATAGTCTATGAATTCCTCCGAAGTTTTATCGATCCAGTGGAGATCCTCAATAGCAAGAATTAGGGTTTTGCTTTGGCTCTCTCGAATAAGCAGGTCTCTGATGGCCTCAAAGGTCATCTCCCTCTTCTCCTTAGGTTCGAGCTTGGTAAATCCTTCATCATCCACATTGAGGGACAAGAGTTCCTGGAAGGGCGAGAGCACGCCCTTTAGCTTCTCATCGAGATCAAGGATCTTCTTCTCCATTTTTTTCTTGAGCAGAGACTCTTGGTCTCCCTCCTTGATTTCAAAATAGGCCCTCAAAATATCCAGTATAGGCAGGTAGGCCATAGAGACGCCGAAATGGAGGCACCGCCCTTCAAGATAACGATATTCGCCTTGAGGCAACATGTTCCTCATCTCAAGGAGCAGCCTCGATTTCCCCACACCTGCCTCGCCCACAAGACCTACCACCTGGCCGGAGCCTGATTTCACCTTTTCAAAGGCATCCAAAAGGGCAGCCATGGAGTTTTTTCGGCCCACAAATCGGGTAAGCCCCTTGGCTACCGAGGCCCCTATCCGGGTCTCCACTTCACCGGTTTTGATCAGCTCAAATGCTTCCTGTGGCTCCTTCTTACCTTTCACCTCGATTTTTCCCAGAGACTCAAATTCAAAGAAATCCCTCACAAGTCTATGGGTGTCCCCAGATACCAGGACAGTGCCTGGCCTGGCCTGGCTCTCCATTCTGGCGGCCAGATTTGTGGTATCTCCAACAGCGGTATAATCCATTCGAAGGTCATCCCCGATTGAACCTACAACCACTTGGCCCGAGTTAAGACCCACTCGCATCATAAAACCTACACCGAACTTTTCCACCAAACTCTCACCGTATGGCTCAAGGGCTCTCTGTATGGCCAGGGCCGCATGGCAGGCTCTTTGGGCATGGTCCTCATGGGCCAGTGGGGCACCAAAGAGAGCCATTACTCCATCGCCGGTAAACTGGTTGATGGTGCCTTCAAACTTATGAATCTCATCCATCAGGATCTTGAAACACCCATCCATAATCTGGTGGACCTCTTCCGGGTCGAGCTTTTCTGAAATGGCAGAGTAGTTGGCCACGTCCGCAAACAGCACAGTCACCAGCTTGCGCTCACCTTCGATTGAGCTCCTGGTAGTGAGAATCTTATCGGCCAAGTGTTTGGGGGTGTAGGATTGGGGCTGATTGTAGTCGACAGGAAGGGCTTCTGGGGGCTCAATCAAATTAAGACCACATTCCCCGCAGAACTTAAATTGAGGTGGATTACTTTCACCACAGTTTGGACAAACTTTTTCTAATTTTGCGCCACATTCACCACAAAATTTCTGAGTATCAGGATTCTCATGTTGGCATTTCGGGCACTTCATATTTGTGGCCTCCAGACTTAAGAAAAGGTTGATTTGAGAGATAAGAGGATGAGTCTGCCACTTTATTAGATGTACCTTTGAGCGACAACCGTCCAGCTTTGATCAGGGGCCAATGTCTATGCTTGGTCTGAGAGTTCCTTTTTCAAAAGATCCAGGACGTGTTCTATTTCTTCTTGCCGCAAATTCTTCTTGCTGGCCGCGTATGCGGGTAAGTTCAGACTCAACATTTCTGTAGTCGCGGCCTTCACTTGCGCTGCCAAACTATCTGCATCTTGAGTCACGGCATCCAGTATGCCGCGTTCCAGAGCCTCGTTGGGATTGTAAGCCCTTGCATGAAGAAGCGCCTCGTTGCGCCATCGAGAAGGAATGGCGGATCTGGCTATCAGAAACATCCAGCTGGGCAAGGGAA
>JAUVTM010000278.1 GCA_030601545.1 Syntrophobacterales bacterium | reverse complement strand
TTTGTCTTTCCTCGGCCCACGTCCTCAAGAAATTCATTGCGAACCGCCCTACCAGGAAGCCCCAGGGGGCTGTCGATAACCATCAAATCTTCCTCTTTAGCCTCAATATATGCCTGTTTGAATCCCATATCCGCATCACATTCATGGGTAGCAACAAAGCGAGTTCCCATTTGCACCGCTGCGGCACCCATTTTCAAAAACTTGCAGATGTCCTCTCCGGTGTAAATCCCTCCCGCCGCAATTACTGGAATATTCATCTGGTGCTTTCTCTCAAAAGGCTCAACCGCTTCAATAACTTCTGGAACGAGCTTTTCCAAAGCAAAATCGGGATCGTCCAGCTGTTCAGGCTTAAAACCAAGATGTCCCCCGGCCATCGGCCCCTCCACCACAAAAGCGTCCGGCAGACAATCGAACTTTGCTAGCCATTTCTTGCACATTATCTTGGCTGCCCTTGCGGAAGAGACTATGGGGACCAGTTTGGTAGTGGTCAGGTTTTTGAGATACCCGGGTAGATCAAGGGGGAGGCCAGCCCCAGAGAAAATAATGTCGATTCCCTCCTCAATTGAAGTCTTCACCATGTCTGCAAAGTTCGTCAATGCGACCATAACGTTGACGCCTAGGATACCATTGGTCATCTCCCTGGCCTTCCTGATCTCTCTTTTCAAGGCCCGGATGTTGGCCTTTAGGGGGTTCGAATAGATATCGGGTTCGCTCATGCCGATCATTGCAGTAGCAATGACCCCGATTCCGCCCTCCTCGGCAACGGCTGATGCCAGTCCTGAGAGAGAAATTCCAACGGCCATTCCACCTTGGATTATGGGAATTTTGGCAACTGAATCGCCTATTTCCAGTACAGGAAGCGTCACAAATCTGCTCTTTCAAAGGTTAGGTTTAAACCTCGTTTGACTATCATCGCTGATGCATTGTAATGAGCTAAACTAACTCGATCCATCTGATCAAAAAGTGTAACTCATCAGTCCTCATCCAGGACCTCAAGAATCACCTGGAGCATTTCTGTAATCTCATTGTTCCACAAAATCCACCATCTTCCTTCGCCCAGTGCGCCGCAGCTTGCTCAGAGCTTTGGCCTGAATCTGGCGAATGCGTTCACGCGTCACACCAAACTCATCCCCCACTTCCTGAAGAGTGTGTCCCGTCTCCTCCCCAATTCCGAAGCGTCTCCGCAGGACCTCCTCTTCACGAGGGGTTAGAGTGGCAAGAATCACATGAACTCGCTCGGCCCGATCGTTCTGGATCGTTGCCTCTTCCGGGGAAACGCTACCTCTATCGGCAATGAAGTCTCCCAGGTGGGAGTGCTCTTCACCCATTGGAGTCTCCAGTGAAATGGCGTTTCTTCTTCGGGCAATCTCAAGTGCCTTCCTCACTTTCTCTATGGGTAGTTCCATCTTCCTGGCAATCTCATCAGGGGTTGGACTCCGACCGATTTCCTTGGCCAGATCTCCAGAACTACGGATTACCTTGTTGAGCACATCACCTATATGAACGGGTAGTCGGATCGTTCGAGCCTGATCTTGAATGGCGCGGGTGATTCCCTGCCGTATCCACCAGATGGCGTAAGTGCTAAACTTATATCCCCGACGATAGTCGAACTTGTCCACAGCTTTCATGAGGCCTATATTTCCCTCCTGGATTAGGTCCAGAAACTCAACTCCTCTATTGATGTACTTCTTAGCGATACTGATGACCAGACGCTGGTTCGCCTCCACAAACTCCTTTTTGGCAGCCTCTATCTCTTCGCGAGCGTGAAGAACCTTTTTCAAATCCTGTTTGAGTTGGTAGCTACTCGTCTGGGTTTCCGACTCTACATGATGGATCTCCTGGAGGGCCCGATGAATCGTCTCCTCCTTATCCAGAAGCTTATTGATGGATATACCGCTCTCCTTAACAATCCTTTTTGCCTCCTGAGGATCTTTCTTGGCTACCCCCACCAGCTCTTTAATTTCTTCGAGGGGTAGACCCAATTGCTTTTCACAATTCTGAATGGCGTTTTCCGCCTGGTCGACCTTTTTTAGACTAATTTCGATCCGCTTGGCGATCTGAATCTCTTCTTCTCGAGTCAGAATGGAGAACCGCCCCACTTCCTGGAAGTAAAGATGAACGAAATCATTCTCATGCCCCTTTTCAAGGCGAAGATTTCCCTTGGCCCCGGGGCCTTTCTGCTCTCCCAAATTCGCCTTCTTATCTTGCTTTTCTCTATTAGAAATCGTCCACCTGCCTCTATCTAGACTCTTAACAGCCTATGAGTCCTTAAGCCTCATGAGTAGAAAAGTGCAGTTTTCAATTGTAATGGTTCCGATGGCTTGATGCAGAGGATTTTCCTTTGGCTCAGCGAAGCGTGCGAAAATAAAAAGGGCATCCCCTATCTTACTTAAACGAGATGCCCTTGATAAGCTTGTTACCGCCAACTAAAGCTTCGTGACGTTCTCGGCTGCAGGACCTTTTTGGCCCTGTCCTACGTCAAAGCTCACCCGGTCACCTTCATTAAGAGTTTTGAAACCGGCCATGTTGATAGCGGAGTGATGAACAAATAAATCCTCACCATCCTCCTGCTCAATAAAGCCATACCCCTTCCTCTCACTAAACCACTTAACTGTTCCTTCTGCCACAGTGCTGACCTCCTTCAAAAAGTTTCTGTTATGGTCCCAAATCTCAGGTCACCGCTTTGGCAAAGGAAACGATCCTTCAGAGCGAAACCGACCTTTCAATATGACTGGACCCTTAGTACGTGCACATTAATCTCTATAGGTCGCTCAGTCAAGCCTCAAGTTA
>JAUVTM010000015.1 GCA_030601545.1 Syntrophobacterales bacterium | reverse complement strand
GTGATAAATCATTGTTCTTCCTCAGTATGAAGGAGGACAGGCAAAGACCTCACGTCTGGCAATCCCTCAAGAGGTAAAACCATACGTCAGTGGTCCGTTGTCAGTAGTCCGTTGCTCAAATCGTTGAAACCGTTCAAACTGTTCAAGTCGTTCAAAGCTTTTGATTCCCTTTCTTGCTTTTCTCGCCTTTCTCGCTTTTCCCGCCTTTTCCGCTCGTCTCGCCGGATACGCTATGCCCTATGCTCTACGCTCTATGCCCCTGGCACCATGCCCCATGCCTTCAATGCAACGGACCACGGACAACTGACGACGGACGGAATGTTTCTGAAATGCAGCTCAAGAACCCTACTCCTGACCTTTATCCTCTTCATCTCCTTTGCAAAGTGCGTGAAGCTTGCGATATGTCTCCTTAATGTCAAAATAGGACCGAAAATCCGTGGCTGTAAGAATAAAGCGTGAAGTCTCACTGAGTAGCCAATCGCGGTCAGTAACGATTTCCCGTTCTACCAGCATGGTGACAGCCCTGAGGGCAGCCTCGCGAACCTGCCAATAGTGGTGTTCCTTCAATCCCAGTAAACCCTTGGCCACCTCTCGATTCCCTCCCACTACGCCCAGTGCCAAAACAACCTCCTGCACCACCTCAAACGATCTATCTTTGGTAAGCGACAGGAGTTTTTCGGTCACAGCCTGCTTCTGAAGAAGCTCCTCAGCACAATGGCCCATGGTACGGGCAGCTTGGGCCCGCACTTCATAGTAACCATCGTCCAGGGCCTCGAAAACCCGGGCCTCCACCTCTGGCCCCCATTTGTTCAATATCTGCAAAGAGATTAGAGCGTTGCGCCGGATGAAGCCGACCTGCCGATAATCACCTCCAAAAAACTTCTGCAATCGGCTTGCGGGAGTCCGATCCGCCAAAAGATGAAGCAGTGCAGAGAGTTTCTCTTCATGTTTGAGGAGCCCTATGAGCTTGACCCCCAGGTTGCGTTCCGGCCAACTGGGTGAGGTCAACAAGGATGCAGCTCGATGGCGGTAGTAGTCCAAGTCGTCAGCATCGGCAATAACTTTTCGAGGCTCATATTGTTTCTGATCCTTTTGCCAAGCACTTCTGAGCTGCACCAGCAGCTCATTATCGCTCAAAAGCGGATCTAGATCTTTGGCAGAAATATCATGCAGGGAGCTGTTGGGCAGTGGGCTGCCGTGAATCTCCGCAGCAATACGCTGGGCAGCATAGTGATTCATGAAGGCGCGGGAACATTTACCCATCTCTTCCAACCGCTGCTTGGCATCGAGCAAAGAAAGAATCTTCATTGCCAGCTTCTGACCTTCAACCTCCTCCAGCAGCGTCCCCCCGTCCTTAACAGTATCTTCGAAGATCACCTCAGCTCCACCAGCCCGTTTCATGGCACGCGCATTCATTACCTGGTGGTTGCCTGGCAAATTGGCCTTGGGAATAATGAGAGCCGACTTTCCCATTGCCGAGATCTCATTGAGACTCCCAGCACCGCCGCGGCATACTATGAGATCGCTCACTGCGTAGATGTCACCAATGTTATGAAAATAGTCCTGGGCGTAGTAGAAGGAATCGATTTGCTCTCGCTCTTGCTCATTGTACTCGCGTTGCAACCGCTCAGAGGTATCATCCCAGGCGTGGTATTCCGGAGTTTTCATCAACCCCACACCGTGAATGACAAAAATGTCATTCCGCCGCGCTAGAAGGTAGGCCAGCGCATCCACCAAAGCCCGATTAATGGTCCGAGACCCCTGGGAACCACCAAAGGCAAAAACCACCTGTCTGCCTTCAGGTATTGGCAATGGCACGGCCTTGCCTCTGTCCGAGCTTAGCATGCTGGTGACCGAATGCCGTACCGGATAGCCTACCACCACTCCATTTTCTGGAAAAAACCCCTTGGTCTCCGGGAAGGTGAGCAACACTTTGTCAGCCCGGCGACCTATCAACTGATTGAGTTTTCCTGGCACGCTGTTCTGCTCGTGGATAAAGACCCGAGCCCGGCTCATGCCAAGGCCGCGCATCAAAGTATTGGCGAATATAACCGGGGCGCTAACATACCCCCCCGTACCAACAATCGTGCTGGGTCGAAAGGTCGCAATATGATAAAAAGACTGCACGATTCCCACTAATAAGGCACAAACAAAACGCACCAGGGCCAAACTCGGTCGGGAACCGGGATAGCCACTGGCCAACACGTATCGAATAGGATAGCCGGCACGGGTAACGATAACCGATTCGGCTTTTCCTCGTAAGCCCACATAGAGAAATTGGGAATGTGGCTCCTTCTGTTTGATAGCCTCGGCTATGGCGAGTGCCGGGTTCACGTGGCCACCGGTACCACCTCCCGTCAAAATGACCCGTTCTGTCCCGGCTGTGCCCCCGCCCCGAAATCGGCCCCAATATCCGAGGGTCAGCAAAAACAGGAGCATCCCAGCAGCAGCCGCAAGCCCCAGGGCGACAACCTCGCCCCAATGAAAAATCAGGTGCGGCAGGCGGGCCAGAAAATGGATTTCGCTGAATCGAGGAAACAGAAGCCAGGCGGCCAAGCCACCCACACCACTAGCAACAGTGGTGGAAAGAAGCGTGTCGCCAAGATCCTGCCAGCCAATACCCTTCTGCCCCAAGCGGCGTAGTTCAAAATTAAAAGCACCGAACAGTAGCACACCGTTGAGGGTAAAGGCGATGGAAGAGGCGAGTGCTAGCCCCCCATGTTTCATTGGCGTCCGCACCAAGAGCAGACTCAGCCCCACATTCACAAAAGCGCAAAGCAGAGAAGAGTAGAGGGGAATCTGATTCTTGGCCAATGCTGGATAAACGCGGCTGTAGAGGTTCCACAGCCCCATACCCAAAAGGCCCAAACCGTAGAAAGCAAAGGCTAAAGCCGTGAGATGTACCGACGAACTGTCAAAGGCACCACGCTGAAAAGCCACCGAAGTTATGGGTCCCACCAGTACCACCACCAGCACGGTGAGGGGCACCATGCAGACGATATTGTAGCGAACTCCGGTAATCACCGTATTTCGGAACCCCTGCCAATCTTCCTGTTGCACTTGGTCATTGAGCTCAGTGACCCCCGCCCTGCCCACGGCGAGGCCGACAATGGAGTTGGGCAACTGGACAAGCCTCTGGGCAAAATAGAGAGCAGCGATACTGCCGGGCACGAGAAAGGAAGCAAGCACCCGATCTACCACTTCCACGGTCTTGCTGGCCACGGACTGCCCGAAGATCCAGCCTGACTGTCGCCCCACTTCTTTGAGCTCCGGCACAGGTTCTCCCCGGGCAGCCATGTACCGCATGCCAAGGTTGCTGCGGCGCGAGGCTCGAATAAGCATGGGGATTTGGATGATAAACTGCAGCACCCCTCCCAAAACAAACCCCACTGCCAAACTATACATACCAAGATAGGGTTTTAGAGCAATGATTCCGATAATGACCCCAACACTGAACATTATCGGCGCCAGGGCATAGGTGGCAGTGGCATCCAGAAAAAGCAGAAGGCCACCCACAAATGAAGCCAAGCCAATGGCCACCATAAAAGGAAGGATCAAATAGGTCATGATCTCAGCCTGGTGAAACTCGCTGAGAGCGAGACCGGCGCCGATCACTCTGACCAATTTTGGCGTCAGCAGATAAAAGACCCCCATGATGAGCAGAAGCAGAAGCATCATGAGGTTGAAAATTCTAGAGGCCAGCATCCAGGCGCGCCGATATTCCCCGGCGGCAATCAGTTGGCGGAAAGAGGGCAAGAAAGCCTTTTCTACCATATCCTCACCCAGAATACGTCGAAAAAGGGTGGGAATAGTAAAGGCTATGGCGAAGAGGTCAGTGGCTCGAGTGGTGCCGAAATAACCGGCAATAACCATCTCCCTTATGAACCCGAACATTCGGGAGATAAGGTTTCCTTGCACCATATCGAGAAATTTTCTAGAAAAGGATTTCCTCATGAGGCTCCCGCGTCCCTGACTCGCTCCATGACTAGGTGCGCATGGGGCCGTGAGCTATGTGGGGCGCAGGGATATAGCAGAGAGGCTTCTGTGGTCATAGGCAACACGACACCTATGCATTTTGCTCCCAGCAAGAGAGAACCTCCTGGGCGGCAATTGCCCCGATTCGTAAAATCTTGGGAGGACGAGTAGTTACGTCGGCAATTGTAGAGACTTTGCCCCCAGGCGTCAAGCCAGCATCTAGAATGGCTTCCAGGTCCGAACCCAGCTGGATTATTACTTCACCCGCACTGCGGCAACTAGGTGATTGTGACCGATTGGCACTGGTGGCAGTGATGGGTGCACCTACCTCTCGGACCAGAGCCTGAGCAACCGGATGAGAAGAAATCCTTACACCTATTTTGCCGGTATCAGCGGTGAGATTGGTTGGCAGATGTGTTGCGGCAGCGAAGACAAGGGTGAGGGGACCAGGCCAAAAGCGTGCCGTCAAATGAAGCGCCTGCTTGGGGACGGTTTCAATCCAGTCGTCAAGTTCCGCTAGATCCGCAATGAGAATGCTGAGGGATTTTTGAGCCGGCCGCTTCTTAAGCTGATATAGTTTGTCAATGGCTTGGTAGTCAGTGGCCAGGGCGGCCAGACCATAGAAGGTTTCCGTCGGAAAAGCTACCACCCCGCCGTTGACAATGAGCTGGGCGGCTTGCCTTATGGCTTCTTCGCTTTGGGAAGGATCTTTCTCCACTTTGAGTATAAGTGGCATCGTAACAATTGTGCTCTTTGTGTCCTTCGTGGTTCAGTTCCTGGTTTGTCTTGATTACGGAGTGGACAACTTCTCGTGCAGTCCCGCAGCTTGCTCGGCCACCTTCTCAGCCAACTCTTCCTTGTAGCGCTCAAGTCGCTTCTCCAACTCGCTGTCGGCCACTGCAAGTATTTGTACTGCCAGAATGGCTGCGTTTCTGGCTCCGGCTTTACCCACCGCCATAGTGGCCACCGGCACACCCGCCGGCATCTGTACGGTAGCTAGAAGTGCATCCCACCCCGCCAAAGGAGAAGAGGCTATGGGCACACCGATTACCGGCAGCCTGGTTTCAGCCGCCAGGACACCAGCCAAATGGGCGGCTCCACCAGCACCTGCTATCAGTACTTTGAGACCCCGCTTACTGGCAGAACTTGCATATTCCGACACCCTTTGTGGTGAGCGGTGCGCTGACGCCACCGTGATCTCGGCAGGAATTCCGAAACTTGTCAGTACCTCCAAAGCTTCCTGCATTACCGGTAAATCAGAGTCACTGCCCATGACTACACCGACCATGGGATTCTGCTGGGAATTCACCGGGTGCTGATTAGACTCTTTGCTGTGCTGCATCCGGCTCACTCCTCACCTATATCACTGCGATAGTACATGCCTGTAAATTCTACCTTCTCCATCTCCGCGTACGCCTTGTCCCTCGCCTCCTTCAAAGTCTTGCCCCGACTGACTATGCACAAAACCCGGCCACCGGTGGTGATCAACTGACCCTCGTCGCCGAATCCAGTCCCTGAATGAACCACCAGGCATTCAGGATCAACTTCGTCCAGCCTGTGGATGGGCAAGCCAATCTTGTAACGCTCAGGATATCCCTTGTACCATCCCTTTTTGCCTTTCGTGCGGCCGCTCACAGCAATCAAACACAATCGATAATCTGGGTTCCACTTTGGCGTTATTTCGTGGAGTCGTCCCTGAACAATAGCCTCTGATATATCAACCAGATCGGTTTCCAGCCTCGGCAAAATAACCTGGGCCTCGGGGTCGCCCTGGCGAATATTAATCTCGAGCACATAAGGAGTTATGGAGTCTTGCTCTTCCACCAACATCAGCCCTACATAGAGAACGCCCTTATAAACGATGCCGGTCTTTTCTTTGAAGCCTGTAATGAGCGGCTGCACCACTCGATCCATTATGGTCTGGCTCATCTCTTCGGTGAGCCAGGGATGGGGAGAATAGGATCCCATGCCACCGGTGTTTTTGCCCTCGTCGTTATCCCGAGCCCTCTTGTAGTCTTGGGCTGCCACCATGGGCATCACCGAGTTGCCGTCGGTAAAACAGAAAAATGAGAGCTCTCGACCATACAGCCGCCGCTCAATTTCCACCTTGCTCCCCGAGTCCCCGAAGATTCGCTTTTCCATGAGCAGGTGGACGGCATCCTCTGCCTGGGCCACATCATCGCAGACCAGAGAGCCTTTACCTGCCGCCAAGCCGTCCGCCTTGACCACCACCGGATATCCCACGCCGCGTACATAGTCCCGGGCCTTATCCGGGTCGTCGAAGATCTCGAAATCAGCCACCGGAATCCCAAGATCACGCATTATTTCTTTCGCATAGCATTTGGAGGACTCCAGTCGGCTTGCGGCTTGGCTTGGCCCAACTATGTCCAGCCCTTCTTTCTCAAAGAGATCGACAATGCCGGCTGAAAGATGGCTCTCCGGCCCTACAAAGGTAAGGTCGATACTCTCACTGGCTGCAAAGGCAAGCATTTCTTCTATGGACCGGGCATTAACACATTCTGCCGTCTGCGAAATCCCGGCGTTACCGTGGGCCACATAGATTTTCTTCACCCTGGAACTCTGGAGAAACTTCCAAGCGATAGTATGATCGCGTCCGCCACTGCCGATGACAAGTACCTTCATGAACTCCCCCATTTTTAATTTCGAAAAACGCCTATTAACTTAGCTCCGCAGGAATCTCCTCTCCCCTTGGAAACTATGTCACAATTCGCCAAAGCCGTCATTCCGGACAAGCCCGTCTAAACGGGTGAGATCCGGAATCCAGTAAAAGTTCAATATAATCAGATTCTTTCTGGATCCCGGCTCGCGTCCGCCGCCGCCGGACTTGGCCGGGATGACGAGTTGCGCCCCAGTCTCTTGAGGGGACGGGGACATGTAGCTATCGTGCGGAGCTATATACATAGGCGTTTTTCGAAATTTCAAGCCTACGCGCTGTTCCCTGCTAACTGACCAACTATAAAGAGGATTTTCCTTGTGACTACTGCTGGAAGGTATCAAAAAGGCAAAGACGAGTCAAACTGAAAATCAGCCCCCACACTGCCTCCACTCCCTCCATCGGACAAAGTGGGCTTCCTCGATTGCAGCCTCATGAGAGTAATAGTGTTTACAACCGCTATGACTACCTAGTAAAACAGTGTGTTATAATAATGAGATTCGGTGTAGACAAACCCAAACTCATAGAGGAATTTCATGGCCAAACCAACGTATGAAGAGCTCCAGCGCCGGGTAGGAGAGTTGGAGAAAATGGTCAACTTCAAAATCTCCCCGCAAGAATTCTATTTCGATACCAGAGATCTCATCTATTTTAAGGGATACAGGGATTGGTCGTTGGATTTGTACGACAGAAAAATAGAAGATATCACCGGCTATAAACTGGAAAATTTTCTGGACAGAAAGGTAAAGTGGCTGGACATAGTCTACGAGAAAGACAAAGAGATAGCCCGAGATGCAGTGAGGCAAGCTTTAAAAACCGATAAGTACTATCTTGCCGAATATCGAATCGTCAAAAAATCTGGTGATTTATCCTGGATAAAGATAAGGGGTTTTATCACTACCGATGCAAATGGTGACTTCTTATCTGTACAAGGAGTCTTGAATGACATCACGGTCGAGAAATATGGCCAGCTTGCACATGAGCTCGAGAATGATAACTTTGAGTGGGCAAACAGTCTCAACGATGGTATTTATGTCATTTCAGAAGACCACCGGATCGTCTTTATGAACCAGACGCTGATTGATCTCATCGGTAACCATATAGGTGAGGTGTGCTATGAGGCCCTGTTTCAACGAGATACGCCGTGTCCCTGGTCAGTGATGGATCAGATCGAGCAGGAAGACGGTTGCTGTCTTCAGGAATATTGCTTCCCAAAAATAGAAAAATTCTTTCAAGTAAGATGTATTCCCATCAAGCTGCAGGACGGTTCCATCGGCAAACTGGCCCACTTGAAAGATGTCACCGAAACGAGAAAGCTGGAACTCGAGGTGGAAGAATTCGCCGGCAGGCAGCGGGCCATCGAGGATGCGGCCAACCGAGCTGAACTGGGCATATTCATCCTCCAAGACCATGAGGGAATTGAGGCACGGTTTCGTTATGCAAATAATGCCTTTTCCACAATCACCGGCTATGAGTCCAGTGACCTGCTGAACAAGGGCTTGGCTGACCTGCTTCACCCAGAAAATCTGCAAGAGACAATGGAACGCTACCAACTCAGACAGAGAGGCGAGACCCTGGACCAGGCTTACGAGATCGAGATGGTCCGCAAAGACGGGATGCCCATCACCGTGTATGGAAGTTTCGCTCTATCTTCCCATGAAGGCAAGGTGGCCACCATTGGCTTCCTCCGGGACATCACTGAGAGAAAAAAGGGGGAGAAGGCTCTCTGGCGCTCGCAGAGGCTCGCCTCCATTGGCAGACTGGCAGCTGAAATCGCCCACGAGATGAACAATCCTTTGACAAGTGTTCTCACTTTTTGCAAACTGGCGACTGGTATTCTCCAGCAGGAGCCCTTTCCGGAACAGCGGCTGTCTGACCTGCGGAACTATATTTCCTATCTGCACAGCGAGACTGAAAGATGTGCGAATATTTCGCGTAATCTACTGGATTTTTCCCGGCAGAGCGAAATTGAAATCAGAGAAAATGACATCCACGAAATCTTGGACAAGACTCTCACTATCTTGCGGCATCGTGCCAAACTGGACGAAATCAAAATTCATACCGATTATGCCGCGGAGCTTCCTTTCTTGTCATGCGATTTCAAACGCTTGCAGCAGGCATTTGTTAACATTCTCTGGAATGCCATTGAGGCAATGCCAGAAGGAGGAACGCTTACCGTTACTAGCAATTTTGACCGAGAGAAGGACAGGATTGAGATTCAGGTAAGTGACACCGGCGTGGGCATCCCAGAAGATGATGTGGAGAGAATTTTCGAGCCGTTTTTTACCTCGAAAGCCGACGGCAAGGGCGTGGGGCTTGGACTCTCCGTGGCCTATGGTATCATTCGGCAGCATCAGGGAGAGATCCACATCCAGAGTAAAGTGGGTGAGGGCACTCGATTTATCGTTCAGCTTCCATCAGGCCCGCGAACTCTTCCCTTTGAGGAAAAGAAAGAGGAAGAGTACATTTTCACGACTGCATCCCACAACAAATGAAAATCATTTATCAACCAATAGACTCATGACGCCATGCGCTTAGCGCTATGCGCCATGCGATTTCAGGTGAACCGATGAAGGAAGATGCACGGATTTTAGTGGTCGATGACGAGCCAATGGTCTGTCTTGCCCTCACAAATTGGCTGGAGGAGGAAAACTACTTCGCCCAAGCGGTTGAAGACGGGCCTCAGGCCATCAAAGCCGTACGCGGGGAGAACTGGGATATTGTTCTCCTTGATCTTAGGATGCCAGGTATGGACGGTCTGGAGGTGCTCAAACAGGTCAAAGAAATTGCTCCCCACACAGTGGTCATTATGATGACTGCTTATGCCTCCATCCCCGGCGCAGTCCAGGCCATGCAAGAGGGTGCCTATGACTACATCGTCAAACCCCTCGATGTGGACCAACTAAACCTGATGCTGAAAAGAATCGTTGAGCATCAACAGTTGATCACCGAGAACATCCTGCTCCGCAAGCGTTTGACTGAACAATACGAGTTCGAAGATATCATTGGCAGAAGCGAGGCCATGCAGGAAGTTTTTGAAATGATCAAGGCCGTTACCGACACCAACGCCACCGTACTGATCACTGGGGAAACCGGCACAGGCAAAGAACTTGTGGCCAGGGCAATTCACAGCAACAGTTCCCAACGCTATGGTGCCTTTGTGGCCACCAGCTGCGGAGCTCTTCCCGAAACTCTCCTGGAGAGCGAGCTGTTCGGCTACGAAAAGGGGGCTTTCACCGGTGCCGACCGCACCAAGAAAGGACGGTTCGAACTGGCCAATGGAGGCACCCTCTTCCTGGACGAAATGGGCGACATCAGTATGAAGACTCAGATCAAACTGCTGCGAGTATTGCAGGAAAAAAGCTTCAGCCGTTTGGGTGGGACAGAGCAAGTCAAGGTAGACGTCCGACTCATCTCCGCCACCAATCGCGATCTGGTTGCTGCCATAGAGGAGGGCTCTTTCCGTAGCGACCTTTATTACCGTTTAAATGTGGTCAGTATCCAACTTCCCCCCTTGCGGGAGCGCAAAGATGACGTTCCTTTGTTGGCTGCCCACTTCATCAACAAATATAATGTGGAATTCAACAAGAAATTCGACCGTGTAGACCGGAAGGCCATGGACTTTATGATGGATTACCACTGGCCTGGCAACGTGCGTGAACTCGAAAACGTGATTGAACGCGCTCTAGTAATTGATCAGGGTCCTGAAGTGAAGTTTAAGCATTTGCCTTTCTGCAATGTTGAATCACCCCTCACTGAGGAACCCCAATCGTTGCAGGAAGTGGAAAGGATCCACATTGAGAAAATGCTCCAAAGAAACGACTGGAACATAGCCAAGACAGCACGTCAGCTGAATATCGACCGCACCACTCTTCATAAAAAGATTAAGAAGTTCGGCCTGGAAAGACAACAATAAGCTATCATGAAAAACGACCCCCAATTCATCTACCTTGTACCCTTGGGGGATGTAGGTGATAAATATTTAGAGAACATCGCAGAAAGCATCCAGGAACAGTTCGACCTGCCAGTCAAGATTTCCACCAATCAGGGTCTCCCCGCCTACGCCTTGGATGCTGCTCGGCAGCAATACAACTCCAACTTGATTCTGCGGAAATTAATCGATACCGCAGCGCCAGATGCGCTCAAGGTCTTGGGGGTGACCCATGTCGACCTCTTCAACCCCATCTTCTCCTTTGTATTTGGAGAGGCCCAGTTCAAAGGCAAGGGTGCCATTATCTCCAGTTATCGTTTGCGCGGCAACCCTGACAGCGACACGAAAATCGGCTGCCCTCCACTCATAAGCCGCCTGGAAAAAGAGGCCGTTCACGAATTGGGCCATACCTTCGGCCTAAAACATTGTGCTGATCCTGATTGCGTCATGCGGTATTCTGTCGGAGTAGAGTGTGCCGATCGCAAGTTCTCCTTTTTCTGCCCTGCCTGTCGAGAGCTCATGCTCTGGCATCTCAGCACCGACCTCTTTTTGAAGGCTTGACAGTTCAGAGGTCTGAAGAAGTTGCCCTACACAAACACCATCCACTATGTGTGGCAAATTGCAACTATGTGTGGCTATCCCCATCGTTAAGCTTTTCTATCATTTACCCGCAGGGGATGGGTATCATCAGCCGAACTTATAGCGAACCGTGCCAACTTACTTAAAGACATGGACTTCTGGCTATGCCTCAACAACTCAATTATGTGTGGTAAAATTCAACTCCATGTAGTATTTTACCACATACAAAACTTATAAAATTATATCAGTCACTTACACAGATAGATCATCTTTAGTGTGGATATATTCTACATTTCCAGCTATTCCGGCACTCACCCATATTCCACCTAATCTTTAGTATTTTCAGTAACTTATCAGCAAAAAACAAGAGTGGCACGCCCCTTGCTCATAGTAAGGACAAAACCCAGCAAGAACTTATTGAGTTTACTATTTATTTCTACAAGGAGGTTTCGCCATGAAGGAAGCAAAAAAGATGTCAGGGTTCAAGGCCGTGCCCAATGGCGAGGAAAAATGCATCTGGATGGAAGCTGGAGTTATCGATTACAAACTCTGCAACTACTACTACAATTGTTCTGCCTGTCCTTTTGATAAAGCGATGAAGCAGACCGCAGATAAGAATGCGGCGGTTCGCCGTCAAGGACTGGAGCCCACGGGCAAAAAGGCCAATATTATCTCCTGGCAGGAGAAAATGAAAAAGCGGCCCGGGCTTCAGCGCGAGTGTCGGCACACCCTCACCGGCAGGACTACTGTCCGTCTCTGCCCCTATGAATTTGAATGCCACCAGTGTGAGTTTGATCAAATGCTGGAAGATAGTTGGCAGTTGCAGATTCCGGCCCGCATAACGAACATTGCCCAGGTCGACGGCTATGAACTGCCTGTGGGACATTTCTTCCATATGGGACATGCCTGGGCCAGGGTTGAGCATGGTGGTCGCATCCGTATTGGCCTGGACGACTTCTCCATGAGAATTTTCGGGCCCATGGATTCCTTGGATCTGCCGCTGACTGGTGAGGAGGTCAAGTTCAGCGAGGTGGGGCTGGCCTTCAAACGAGACGGGAAAGAGGCGCAGGCGCTTTCCCCCCTCACAGGCGTTATTGCCGCAGTCAATTACCAGGTCACCAAAAAGCCTACCGTAATGAGAGAGCAGCCTTATAATGAGGGCTGGCTCATGGTCCTTGAACCTGCGGAGATGAAAAAAGATTTGAAGAACCTTCTCTATGGCCAGGAAAGCACGGAGTGGATCCAAGCTGAACATCAGAAACTGGCTGAGATGGTGAGTACGGTGGGAATCACCTATGCCGATGGTGGTCCAATTGATGACGTTGTCGGTAAAGTCCCCGACTTATCATGGGAGAAGCTGACTGAAGCATTCCTGCGCACTTAGCTATAAACACAGAAACCCGGCTCGGATGGAAGTCCCGGCCGGGTTTTTTTATATTACCGCAGAGAGCGCAGAGCAGAAACCTTTTGTATTCTCTCAGCGTTCTCTGCGTGCTCCGCGGTAAACTAGTGCGCCTAGCGCAAAGCGCCTTCCCACTCCCCTTCCTTCCAGCTTGAAGCGCCAGCAAGATCGTATAGTAGGCGTGCCGCCTGTTCATCACGACGCTCAAAAGCCTGATCGCGAATAAAACTGTACATCTCTACCGTAACCTCGTCTTTACCGCTGGTCTTGGCAGATTTCTTTTCGAAAATACAATAGGAGAGGTAGGACTCGAAGTCACTGACGGTGGGTTCACTCTGACATTTTTCAACAAACGACTTGAATTCCATGAAACCTCACTTACTCATCCACTCCTTCGATCACTAGGGAATCTGCCACCAGTTCCCACAAATACTTCACCTCCACATCCATCATGTCATACTCTTGGCGCAGACTCTTCATGATCTGGTCGCGGCAGTTGTGACATGGAGCGATGAGCATTGCAGCCCCGGTGTCTTTGATCTGTTTGGCCTTCACCCGGCCGTAGTAGATGCGCTCCTCGGCATAGGGCATGGCCCAGGCGCCACCGCCGGCGCCGCAGCAGTAGTTATTAACCGCGGTGGGATACGTCTCCACAAAATTATCTACACACTGCTGGGTAATCCAGCGCGGCTCCTCGTAATAGCCGTGACCGAAGGTCCTCTCGCTCTTGCGCCCGTAATTGCACGGGTCATGATAAGTGGTCAGTTCAGGGTGTTTCGATTTGTCCAGCTTGATGCGACCGGTTTCAATGTATTCTTTGAGCAGATCGTGAATGCTGATAAACTTGACACCCTCATCAGCGAACCAATTTTGCAGACCAAGCCTGGTCGCAAAGTAGGCGTGGCCTCACTCCGGTAAGAGGAGATACTCACATTCAAGTTCTTTGTAGTTCTCCACGATCCTCCGAACAACCTCTTTCATGGAGTCATCATCGCCGGTGAAAAGACCCCAGTTGACCCCTTCCCAGTTATCCGAGGTGGTGGTCCAGGACTCCTTGGCCGCGTAGAATATCTTCCACCAGAAAAACATATCCTCTGGCTCGGCAAAGGGCTCCTTGGAGTTGATGGTTACCAGGATTCTGGCACCCTTCTTGTCCACCGGTACCTCAAAGCCCGGTAACTCTTCGGCCAATTCGAGGCCCAGATCCTCCAGCAGGAAAAGATAGTCTTCCTTGGGGATGCCCACATTGTTGCCTGACTTCAGGCACTGCACTACCCCCTTGTGAAGCACACCAGGCACCTTGTCCCGTTCCCTATGGGCCCGGGCAGAACGCATCATTTTCATCAAATCAATGCTCATGGGACAGCCGTGCTCGCAGCGGCCGCACAAGGTGCAAATCCAGGGAAAACGTGAATCAATAAGTTCCTGATCCAGACCCAGTAAGGCCATGCGCACCGCCTTGCGCATGTCCATGCCGTCTACCCCGCTAACCGGGCAGCCTCCAGCGCAGGTCCCGCAGGTGAGACACAGGTCGGGAAATTCCCCCGCCAGCTTGCGCTTCGCCCTCTTATCCAGGACTATTGGCTCAGATTGCATCAGAGTCCTCCTTATGAAATTTCCTCTGCCCCAACCTCCAACGGAGCAGCGGTCTTCTTTGAGACCACTAAGAACTCGGTGAGGCTATGTCCTCTAAATATCGGGTTATGGCGCCATCGTATTCGTGGGTGAGGCGAAAGACCTTTTTGGCCAAGCCAAAACGGGTCTCCAGGCTGAGCTGGCCATTATTTCCCTGCATCTCTTCGATGATGGGCTCGTAGTCTCCCGGCTCTACCACCACGGCCACATCTCGATAGTTTTTCGCAGCTGCGCGCAGCATGGTGGGGCCGCCTATGTCAATGTTCTCGACGGCCTCCTCCAGGGTGCAATCCTCGCTGGCAATGGTCTTCTCAAAAGCATAAAGATTAACCACCACCATGTCTATGACTTTGAGATGGTGGGAAGCCATTGTCTTCATGTGTTCCGGGTTGTCCCGCTGCGCCAGAATTCCCGCATGCACCTTGGGATGCAAGGTCTTGACTCGCCCGTCCAGCATTTCGGGGAAACCGGTAAAATCTGAAACATCCTGCACCGTAACTCCGCCCTCCCTCATCATGCGGGCGGTGCCACCTGTGGACAGAATCTCCACCCCGAACTTCTCTAGTTTTTGAGCAAATTCGAGCAGCCCGGATTTATCCGTCACACTGAGAACTGCCCGCTGGATCTTCCTTGACATAGAACTCCCCTTTCGCGGCATACTGTAGGAGCGGCTTTCCAACCGCGACTTTTCTTCGTTGAACTACCAGTGAATCGCGGCTCGAAAGCCGCTCCCACAGCTCTTCTATAAACATTAGCAGAGTGTAACCACCTCTGGCTTTATGGCACTGCGGAGTACTATAGCAGAAATTGATTGATTGGTTTGGTGTTTCGGCAGCGCACAACAGACATCTTATCAAGCCACATTCTCAAGTAAGAGTTTCCTGAAAATCTCGTTGGCCGCCTGTAGTGCCACAGACTCGATCGGCAGCTCCACCGTGGGCTTCCCTTCCAGATCAAACTGGTAAATGAGATCATCCTCAGGGATGGTGCTCAC
>JAUVTM010000110.1 GCA_030601545.1 Syntrophobacterales bacterium | reverse complement strand
CTGAGGAGAAATCCATGTCACGGTTTCAATCTAAGCACAGACAGACTGCGGACGCAATGGAGTAATGGGGTAAGCTCGAAGGCGGTGGGATGTTGGAGCAGCGAAGGTATGAAATATCCGGGCTAGTACCTCCCTCGCACTCCCAGAAGGTTGCTTAATGACATGGTGGTATCTCGGAGCCGCTCGGCAATGACCAGGGCCAGATTATAGATGAACTTATAAGCAATCGTTGTATTGCTCTCGGTTAGTTGGGAAAAGTCCTCCCAGGCGAGTTGAAGTACCTCTAACTCGTCGACGGCTATCACCCAGGTGGATCGCCGGGCACCATCTATGAAGCCCAACTCCCCAAACACCTGACCGGGAAGAATTTTACTAATGGTTCCTGCGTCGTCTCGTGAGGAGGGACCGCTGAGGTTAATTTGCGCCCTCCCACTCTTGACGAAGTAGAGGTCTCGCCCGCGGGCATCTTCGGCCACGATGACGTCTCCAGAGTTGAATCGGATGGACTTACATATCTTGGCGAGCTTCTCAACCTCATCGGCATCAAAGTCTTTGCACATCACTGATTCAGACAAGAATTTGGCCACTTCGTCCATGGCTACTCTCCTCTCCGACTTTCCCCCTGTCTTCCTCGGAGTGGAGTTTTCAATATGCACACAGCATACCAAATTCCGCGACTGCAGAGCAAAAAAGCTACGAGAGTTTCTCTCAGGGCTTTGCCCATATGGTTGTCACACAGAGATCGGTAGCGGATCATAACATGCCGCTCTACCGGGTCCCGTGAGCCGCGGTGGCGATAAAGCAACCTCCGCCACCGCCGCCATTGCTCTCAGACTCTGATGATGAGGCTGAACCCAATCCGCTGGGATCAATGATTATGCCATTTGCCGTTCCATCGGCATCACCATAACCGCCATCTTGAAGTTCTACCGTAACTGATCGTCTATCGGGGCTGAACCTGGCGTGATCTGCATAGTCTTGCCAACCATTTATCGAGTCATATTTATGCCAACTGGCATTGCTTCCTGCGGCATCGGGAAAATATATGATTACCTCGGCCTTATCCCCAGGACTGTCGACCGTTAACCTGAAACTAATGAGACCCCATGGCATACTACCGGGCCGGTTTGCCGTGTCCGAGACAGTATTAGGATCAACTGACTCTACTGACTCAATGGATGTGACCCCTCTTTTGCCTCGGATACCAATCTGCTGGTCGCCGACAACCGTGTCCACCCATTTGATATCATCGGGTGTATTGGCAATAAAATTACCAAAACTATAAGGATCTGCTCCGACGGTAATAGCAGTTGTGACAAAGTTATCGACAGTTCTTATAACCGATACTGTGTCATCGGCTATACTTGACACATAAACATACTCTCCGTTAGGCGTCATCGCAAGGCCCCAAGGCCATTCGCCCACCTTAATCGCTGCGACTACTGTGTTATCGGATGTTCGGATCACGGATACTTTGTTGTCTCTGCTAGTTGCAACGTAAACATATTCACCATCAGGTGTTACGGAAATACCAATTGGCCTTGTACCAACTTTAATTGTAGACATTACTGTATTATTGTAAGCACGTATCACTGACACAGTGTTGTCACCGGTATTTGATACATAAATATGGTTCCCGCTAGGACTTACGGCGACGCCATAAGGCCATCCACCCACGTTAATTACTTCAACTACCGTGTTATCGCGTGTTTGGATCACGGATAGACTGTCATCACCTGTATTGACTACATAAACGTACTCTCCACTCGGATTTACCGTCAAACCCTCAGGCCACATTCCCACATTAATAGTCGCAATGACTTTGTTACTGGATGTCTGGATCACAGATACTTCGTTATCATCGTTATTAGATACATAGACATAAGCACAATCAGGACTCACCGCAATACCTCCGGGTGAGCTCCCAACAGTAATGGATGCGGTGACTGTATTATCACTAGTACGAATCACAGATACTGTGTCATCGCCACCGTTGGCTACATAAATATACTCCCCATCTGGACTTACGGCGACACCATAAGGCCATTCACCAACATCAACGGTTGTTGTCACTGTATTGTCTGAAGTATGTATTACAGATACGGTATTATCGTATGAGTTACTTACGTAAGCATACGTGGCTGCATATCCCCGGCCCAATAGAGCAAAAACAAAAAATGAGAAGACACTATAAGTGATAAACAATATCTTTTTCATATAGGTCTGTGTAAACATACCTCGCCCGGATATTTCATGAATTGCTGTCGCGAGACCACGAAGATGGGCGTGCCACCTGGCAACCGCAGGGTGTTGGTTCCGAGGCGTACCTGAACGGTACGTCGCAGGAGCCGACACCCGAGGACGCCAGGAAGGACGGCCATATCCGCGGTCGCAGCAAGTTATTCATGAAATGTCCGGGCTCAGGTTACTGCCTGGCAGCGATTATCGAATACCTCTGTTTCGGTCCACCTAACTCAATTAGTGTGCCAATTTTAATATTCATGGTTTTTCCTTAGAATACAGATAGTTATTGTTCATTACCTCAAAAGTTTGATCTTGGGTAATGGGTATTTAAGGTTATAAAAGTGGTAAGAAAATTCCACTCGAGCTCAATGTGGGAGGCTGGAGAAAGTGAAAAATCCGGGCCCATCGAAGATCCCTCTATGCGGGGCAGGACCAGGTTTTGGATGTTGAATAAAAAAACCACCTTACGGTGGCTTTTCTTTCTGTGGTGCCGAAGGGGAGACTCGAACTCCCACGGGCTAATACCCACATGACCCTGAACCATGCGCGTCTACCAGTTCCGCCACTTCGGCACGTCAAAAATGGTGTTGCCTGTAGAGACGAGTTAATGTATTCTTACACTCTTTCTTTGTCAAGCCGTAAAATTGGTCTAATTCGTCGGCAAATTGTGAGAAGCTAGAGGTTCATATCATTCCCATGGAAGTGATTGATGGCATAGACAATATCAAGCGGTCGTTTCGCAACCCAGTGATCACCATTGGCAACTTCGACGGTGTACATATTGGCCACTTGAGCCTCTTTCAACGTGTCAAGGAAGTGGCCGAGGCCCTGGCAGGTGAATCTATCGTCATCACCTTCAATCCGCACCCCACCAAAGTGCTTTATCCGTCCAATGGACCGCCACTCATTACCCCGCATGAACAGAAAGCGCTACTCATTGAAGATGCTGGCATCGATGTCTTTATAGTTATCGAATTTACCCATGAATTCGCCAAGATGACCGCGCCCGAATTCGTCCACAAAATCATTCACCAACTGATCGGTACTCGAGCGGTGGTGGTTGGGCCGGATTACCGCTTCGGCTATAAAAGAGAAGGAGACATTCCTGCCCTCACCCAAATGGGTGAGGAACTGAATTTTGAGGTCCACGTGGTCACTGATCTCACCGCCAACGGCAGCGAAGTGAGTTCCAGTACCATTCGTGAATTTGTTTTGGCTGGTGACTTGGATAGCGCCCGGAAAATGCTAGGTCGTGACTACCAGGTGGCTGGCCGGGTGATACGGGGCCGCGATCGGGGAGGCCGTCTTCTTGGCTTTCCCACAGCCAACCTCCAACTAATTGACGAACTCACCCCTAGACCGGGTGTTTACGCCACTGAAGTGATCATTGATGATCAACCCTATGACGGGGCTACCAACATCGGCTACAGTCCCACTTTCCAAAATGGAGCCTTCTCGGTGGAAACTCACATCATACACTTCAATAAAGACATTTATGGGAAGGTTATCCAAGTGCGTTTCATTGAACGGCTGCGGGATGAAAAGACATTTTCCGGCCCCGAGGAGTTGTCCGACCAGATCCATAAGGATGTTGAAAGGGCCAGGGAAGTGCTTGCGGAGTACCGCAAGGAGTCCAGAAACAGAGTCTAATCTAGAGAAGGCGGCACCAGGCACAGCCTCTCCTCCATAGCCTCAACCAAAGAGCGCAGGTTGTCACCTTTCAAGGCGGAAATGGTGATTGCCTGATTGCGTTTGCGCAGATTCTCCACGTACTCTCGATCCTGCACCAAATCCACCTTGTTAAAAACCCGAAGCATTGGAATAAGGTGCAAATCAAGCTTTGCCAGTATTTCCTCCACCGCCAACATCTGCTCCTCGAACATAGGATTGCTCACATCAATCACGTGCAAGAGTAAGCCCGCATGACGCAACTCTTCCAAGGTCGCGCCGAACGCCTCCATCAAATCACTGGGAAGGTCACGGATGAACCCAACGGTATCAGTTATGATGGCCTCCTGATCACGTGGAAAACGTAACCTGCGGCTTGCGGGATCTAGAGTTGCAAAAAAACGATCTTCCACTTGCACTCGGCTGCGAGTCAAAGTGTTGAGCAGCGTGGATTTTCCCGAATTGGTGTAGCCGACGATGGAAATGACGGGGAGGCCGGTACGCAGCCGCAGTCCTCGTCTCTGGCCACGTTGTTTCCTGATTTGCAGCAGTTGCTTCTCCAACCTGGCTATGCGATCTCGAACCCTTCGTCTGTTGATTTCCAGTTTGGTCTCACCCGGCCCCCTACTGCCGATGCCACCCGTGAGCCGTGACAAGGCATCGTCTTTGACCGCCAATCGCGGTAGCATGTACTTCAGCTGTGCCATCTCCACCTGAATTTTGCCTTCCCGGCTTTTGGCCCGTTGGGCAAAAATGTCCAGGATAAGTTGGGTTCGGTCGATAATTCGAAGCTCGGTAAAATCGGTGATGGAGCGCATCTGTGACGGATTAAGATCCTGGTCAAAAATCAAGAGATCAACCCCCGACTGCAGGGCCTGCAGCACGAGCTCGCTCAGCTTACCGCGTCCCATGAGATATTTGGGATTAACCCGCTGCTGCCGCTGGATGATGCGTTCCGCAACAGCAATACCTGATGAGCGGGCCAACTCGGTCAACTCCTCCATGAATGCTTCGGCCTCAGCGCGAGGTCCACTTGTCACACTGACGAGTATTGCCCGATCTTGATTCCCTTTTACTTCAACCAAGGCTTGCTTTCGAGCAAACTCGCTTTCCAGGGACTGTACCAGTTGGAGGAAATCCAGTTTTGGTTCGTGGGCGGAAAGCGGATCCAAGAGGAGCCATCCTTTACCGTTGACGTTCTCCGGCAGCAGGTGGGCCCCGAGCAAGCGACGAGCACCGCCGTGCTCGTCCACTTCCAAGACCACCATTAGATCCAACCGCAAGAAGACCAGGTCCATAAAATCATCTTCGGTGAGAGGTTCACCTTTCAGATGGGTGTGGACGCATCGCAGGCCGCGAAGCCGACTGCTGTGGCCACGGGTGGGAGTAAGTTCAGGGATGAGTATGGAGCGGTGGTCGCCCACGATCACCCGTTCGATTTCGCCCCTACGATTAATCAGCAAGCCAAGCTGTCGATTGGTTTCAAATGAAAGTCTTGCCAGAGTGCGGGAGAAATCGGGCGTGATAATATCTTGGGGGGGCAAACGTCGACGGTATAATCGCTGTAACCGTTTTATGTAACCGGCGGCAAGACCGGCGGTGTGACCAAAGATTTTTCGGATTGGTGCTTCTCCTTGAGTTTTGCTTGCTTATATGTATTGTAAAGCGCTACGAACAATTATGCAATAGAAGTCATTTTATGCTCACAGCTCAAAGGAGTTCGTCAATTAGTTGATTAGAGAATTAGGAAATTGGAAAATTAGTCAAATCGTTCGAATCGCGGCTAGAAAGCCGCTCCCACATAAGAATTTCTGACTTCTGACTTCTGACCTCTGATCTCTAATCCTCGTCTCGCCCGACCTCCCGTCTCGCCGCGTCAACGCCGATCCTCAACTCTGACCGCTTTGCCTGGAGAGCGTGGTATTGTGTTGGCCTGCACCAGCTCTACCTTCGGTGTGACGAGGAGTTCGTTGCGCAGTTCATGAGTGATCTTGTCTTGAAGCCGTTTCAGAAAGCGCATGTCTTCCTTGAAAATATCGGGGTGTATCTCCACCTGTATGCGCATGGTGTCCATCTCGGCCACCCTCTCAAGAATGATCAGGTAGTTTTGACCCACTTCAGGGATCTCCATCAGTGCCTGTTCCACCTGAACCGGAAAAATATTCACTCCCTTGATAATGAGCATCTCATCAGTCCGGCCTTTAATGCGATCAAGACAACTATGAGTGCGGCCGCACGGGCACGTCCCCGGGAGAATGCGAGTGAGGTCGCTCGTGCGGTAGCGAATAATCGGCATGGCCTCACGGGTAAGTGTGGTTAAGACCAGTTCTCCTTCCTTGCCCGGCTCAACGAGCTCCAGCGTCTCCGGATCGATAATTTCCACAAAGAAGGCATCCTCCCAGATGTGCATCCCCCACTTTTCAGGACACTCAAAAGCCACTCCCGGCCCGTTCATCTCTGAGAGGCCGTAGGAATTGAAAGCTTCCAGCCCAAAGTATCGCTCCACCCGCAGCCTAATTTCCTCTGAATGGGGCTCTGCGCCCAGGAAAGCAATGCGCAGCTTCAGATCACGGCGAGGATCCACCTCCAACTCTGCCATCACTTGCATAAGCCGCATGGCATAGCTTGGAATCAGATGGATCACAGTAGTGCCAAACTCCTGCATCAGAAGGATCTGTCTCTTGGTATTGCCGGTCCCTGATGGGATAGTCAAGGTTCCCAAGCGCTCCCCGCCATAATGAAACCCGAGCCCGCCGGTGAACAGCCCATAGCCGGTGAGGTTCTGAAAAACGTCATCTTGCCGCACTCCGGTCATATACATACATCGGCTGACCAGATCGGCCCAATTTTCAATGTCTTTCTTACTGTGAAAAACCACTGTCGCCTGGCCCGAGGTCCCGGATGATGAATGGAGCCGGATGACATCTTTCAAGTCCACACCGAGGAGGCCGTAGGGAAACTGGGACCGCAAGTCGTCCTTGCTGGTGAAGGGGAGTCGATGTATGTCCTCTATTCGCTGAATACTTTCAGGCTTGATTTCTTTCTCGGCAAAAATCTTGCTGTAGTGAGGGGACTTACTCGCCTGAGCTACCGTCCACTGCAATCGCTCCAGCTGCAGCCTTTTGAGGGTTTCCGGGGACATGGTTTCCAATTCTTGATTCCAGTACACAGCCATCAAATCCTTTTCTTAAAGCATCAATCCTTCAATTCTGGGTGCAGT
>JAUVTM010000058.1 GCA_030601545.1 Syntrophobacterales bacterium | reverse complement strand
AGTCTGGGATTCTTGGAAGATCTGGCCGCCAGCTACTGCCTAATGTCGGGTACTACTAGGCCCCGGTTGGGAAAGAAGAGAATCGTCTCCTTTGCCGGCGACCATGGTGTTGCCGTAGAAGGGGTCTCGGCCTACCCCAGTGAAGTCACACCTCAAATGGTCTACAACATGCTTGGGGGTGGTGCCGCCATTAATGTTCTGACCAGGCACGTCGGGGCTGATCTACACGTGGTGGACATCGGCGTGGCTGCCCCTCTGGAAGGCGCATCTGGGCTAGCAAGAAAGAAGGTGAAGGCCGGAACCGACAATATAAGCAAAGGCCCCGCCATGAGCGAGGAGGAGGCCATCCAAGCGATTCAGGTTGGAGTAGATTTCGCCAACGGTGCTGCCGACGACGGTGTAGCCCTTTTAGGCACTGGTGAGATGGGCATTGCCAACACCACGCCATCATCTGCACTTTATGCCGCTTTGATTCCCTGCTCTGTGGTGGAGGTTACCGGGCGTGGCACTGGAATTGATGATGATCGGCTTCAGAATAAAATCAAAGTTATTGAACACGCTCTAGAGGTCAACGGTCATCTCCTTACTGATCCACTGCGAACCCTTGCAGCTCTGGGCGGCATGGAGATAGCTGGCATTTGCGGCCTTATTCTTGGCGCAGCTGGTCGGCGCCTGCCGGTGTTGGTTGACGGATTTATCTCCTCTGCCGCTGCTCTTGTGGCCATACGGCTCAGGGAATCCGCGAGCGACTATCTCTTTTTCAGCCATTGCTCTGCCGAGGCCGGTCATCGCACCTTTTTCGAGCGCTTAGGTATCCGGCCCATACTCGACCTCGACATGAGGCTTGGCGAGGGTACCGGTGCCGCCTTGGCCATGCAGATCATTGAAGCTGCGGTCAAAATCTACAACGAAATGGCAACCTTTGACTCAGCCGGAGTCAGTGGTAAGGAATGAGGACACGGCGATGGGGTGATACGGCGACACGGAGCAGATAGAAGCGCTGACGCGGAGAGACGGAGTTTTTCTAGCGGACAGCTAGCAGCCAGCAGCTGGCAGTTTTTCGCATTAGTTCTTTTTTTTCTGCCTGCTGCCTCCTGCCTGCTGCCAGCTCAGCAATCCGCGTCTCCGTGTCCTCGCATCGGTTAGCTGACACTCCGGACTTTCTAATTACCACCGAGAGATCTGACATGTTTCGCGGATTGGTGACTGCTTTCAGGACCCTGACCATCTTTCCTGTGCCTGGTCAGGATGCGCCAAAACACAGCGATTCCTTACCTTTTTTCCCAGTAGTGGGAGGAGTACTCGGACTACTCCTCTGGGCTATAAGTCTGATCAATACTTTGATCAATGGTAATGGCGGCTGGCCCATGGGAGTAGCAGCAATCATGCTTCTCGCCAGCGTTATCAGCACCAGATCACTGCATCTGGACGGCCTGGCGGATTTTGTTGATGCTGCGGGTGGAGGCTGGGATCAGAGCAAGCGCCTCGAGATCATGAAAGACACCCGGCTGGGAGTCTTTGGCGCTGTGGCCATCATCCTCACTTTGCTGTGCAAGTGGGTGGCTTTCGCCAGACTGATTGCAGCCGGATCCACAATTTGGCTGATCCTTGTTCACATGCTTTCCCGAACCATGCTGGTCCATCTAGCGGTGAAATTGCCCTATGCAAGAGGTGAGGGCGGGACTGCCCTTCCTTTTATTCGGGATGCTTCAGGGTATCATCGCTGGGCTGCATTTACCCTTGTCCTGATAGCAACCCTTGCCTACGGACCTTTGGGATTGGTTGCTCTAGCCACAGCCCAAATCATAACCTGGGTATACGGGGCGTGGTGTAGGAGAAATATGGGTGGTATCACCGGTGATCTATTAGGGGCCGGAAACGAGATAATTGAGGTCGTCCTCTTACTGTTAACTGCCATGCTTGCCAATCAACTGCCCGGTTGTATTGGCTGGGGGTGGGTGTTTAGTTAGGACGGGCGTAAGGCTCAAGGCTAAGGGCGCAAGGCAAATTCATAGAATCCAGTAGTCAGTAGCCAGAAGGTAAGAGAAAATCCTTTCAGGTTTAGTCCCCGGCATTCTGAATTCTGACTCTAAATGGTTTCCTTGTGCCTTAAGCCTTGTGCCCTGTGCCGCAACATCTGTGGGCAGACTCGGCAAGCCAGGAATTCTGATCTAAAAAAAACCTGCGGAAGAAGAATGGCCAACAATGAACATATCCACGGTGGTGATCCGGAACGGGAATTGAAAAGACTGGGCCTTGAGACTCGGGACGTGCTCGATTTCAGCGTCAACGTCAGCCCTTTGGGTGTTCCCTCAGAGATCAACGCCATCTGGAACGAACTTTTTGCGGAGGTGGATCGCTACCCTAGTGTAGATGGACAGGGGGTAGTGCGTTATTACCAAGAAAGGTTCGATTTGGATCCGGCCAGGGTACTGGCAGGCAACGGCTCCACCGAACTTATCTACCTGACGCCGCGGGCTCTAGATTTGCGGAAAGTGGCAGTGATCACCCCTGCCTTTCATGACTATACCAGATCCAGTTTGGCTGCCGGGGCTGATCTGCTAGAGGTAGAACTCAAGGCTGAAGAGGGTTTTGCCCCTCCAGGCCTTGATATACTCAAGGAGGTTATGGCCGAGGCCGACGGTCTCTTTGTTGGTAATCCCAACAATCCCACTTCCACCGTTTTTCCCCGGCGACTTCTCCTGGATCTCGCCGCGTCCTTCCCCAGCAAGTGGCTTCTCGTGGACGAGGCTTTTGTCCAGTTTCTCGATCAGCCGGAAGAGGTGAGCCTGATCGGGCAGGAGCCGCCGAAAGAGAATATTCTTGTCTTCCACTCACTCACTAAATTTTTTGCACTTCCAGGTCTGAGATTGGGTGCTGTTGTCGGCCATCCCGATACAATCTCCCGGCTGCGCCCCCTCAAAGAACCATGGAGCGTGAACCGAGTTGCCGAAAAGGTGGCGCTCGAGTTGATCACGTGTGCTGACTACGAAGAGCGGCTATCTAAACTTGTTTGCCTGGAACGTCCCAGGGTTTTCGCCAGCTTGCAAGACATTTCCGGGTTTCAGGCCTTCGAGCCTTCAGCCAATTTTCTTTTGGCTCGCTGGACCTTGACCGACCAGTTGGATGATCTCTTGCACTTCATGTTGGCCTCAGGGATTCATCTGCGGGACTGCCGAAACTTTCCTGGCTTGCAGGATAACTTTTTTCGCATGGCAATTCGCCTACCACAAGAAAACGATAGAGTCCTCTCTCTCATGCGAAGTTGTTCTGACCACTATTCATGATCCTTGCCGCCGCCATACTCTTCTTTGCCTTCGTCCTGGACCTGCTCTTGGGAGATCCTCCCTTCCGCTTTCATCCGGTCCGACTCATAGGTTTCAGTATAGAGATAGTGGAGAAGTTGCTCCTAAAGTTGGGTCTGTCGGGATTGGTGGGTGGGGGATTTCTGCTGATTGGGGTAAGTGGTCTCTTCGCTGGAGCTTATCTAGGGCTCCGGCTTTTTCTCAGTGGCCTCCACCCCTGGCTCGCCACCATTTTTGACCTGTACCTCGTATACTCCTGCCTGGCTCTCACTGACCTGCTCAAACACGCTACTCCGGTTGCAGAGGCTTTAGATAAGGGCGATCTTGGCCAGGCTCGCATCACGCTCCAAAAAATCGTCGGCCGTGATACCAGCAAGCTTGATTCTTTTGGAGTGGCCCGGGGTGCGGTGGAGAGTGCGGCGGAAAACTTCGTTGATGGTGTACTCTCACCTTTGTTCTGGTACAGTGCCGGCGCAATCCTTGGTCAGATCCTGCGATGTCAAGCACCTGCAGCCGCAGGAGTATGTGCCATTCTCACCTTCAAGGTAGTCAGCACGCTTGATTCCATGGTGGGGTATCGCCGAGGGCATTACCTTCTTTTTGGCCGCCCTGCCGCCAGGTTTGATGATCTGGCCAACTTTATTCCGGCCCGTCTTTCTCTCATCATTTTCTATATAGGAGCACTTGTTAGTGGTGAAAGTGCGAAAGCCGGCTGGGAGATAGCCATACGTGACCGGCTTAAACACCTGTCACCCAACGCCGGCCATCCAGAAAGTTTTATGGCTGGGGCCCTCGAGATCAGACTGGGAGGACCTACAGTATATCAGGAAGAAACAGTAGAGAAACCATGGTTGGGAAACGGGAATGCAGAAGCAGGTCCGGATCACATCCGAAGGTGTTGTCGGCTCATTTACCGGTCCAGCTGGCTGGCGGTCCTTTTCTTCACGGCCATTTTGCTAAGTCTGCAGGTTTTTCTCCTATAGGAGCCAACGGCGAAAGGCTGCCTGCTTGAAACTATTTCCAAAAAGTGCTTAAAAAAGAAAATCTCATCTGTTAATGTGCCTTGTCTAGAAATAACGATTATTATTTAGGGTCTCATTATGATTACCATCAGCTATGAACAACTCACTTTGGTTAGGAAAACTGGATGCCTTTAGTAATATTCACTTCTTTTCCTCTTGCTGGGCCGCCTGTCGCTGGGTTTGCCGATTATGATTGAGTGAATATGAGTGCGGACACGATTATTCTGGCTGCAGCCACTCTTATAGGCCTCTATATGGCCGCCAATATTGGTGCCAATGACCTTGCCAACGCCATGGGAACTTCCGTTGGTTCCCGGGCTTTGACCCTCAAGCAGGCCGTGGTGATCTCCATAGTGGCAAACCTGCTGGGGGCGATACTGGCTGGTGGGCATGTGACCAACACCATTAGAAAGGGGATGATCAACACTGATTTGCTTGCGGGTGCTCCGGAACACCTCATGATGGGAATGTTTGCCGCCCTACTTGCTGCCGGGATCTGGGTTCATCTCGCCACGGTATTTGGATTGCCGGTTTCCACTACTCACTCCATTGTTGGTGCGGTAGTGGGTTTTGGTATGATCAGTGTTGGTGTCGAGGCCATTTCCTGGGGAAAGGTGATTACCATTGCGGTGAGCTGGGTGGTTTCTCCATTGGCGGGCGCGCTCATCGCAGGGGGCATCTATTATCTGATCCGAAACAAAATCTTAAGATCAGACACTCCTGAGAAGATGGCGATACAATGGTCACCTTACCTCATTGGAGGTGTGCTGGTCGTAATCGTCCTGTCTTTGATATTTAAAGGGTTGAAGAACCTCCACTTGGACTTAGGTTTCGGACAGGCCATAGCTATAGCAGTGCCTTGTGCTGCGGCAGGCGGTGTACTTGGCCGATTGTGGCTGAAGTATTTGCTCCGCCGGGACTTGCAGCGCGAGGAGCAGGCCGCACCCCTGCAGTCTTTCTTTGCCCATCTACAAGTCATGACCGCCTGTTACGTGGCCTTTGCCCACGGGGCCAATGACGTGGCCAACGCCATTGGCCCCCTGGCGGCCATATTTTCGGTGGTTAAGACCGGAAGCGTGGCCATGCAGGTGGAAGTGCCGGTATGGATGCTGGCGATAGGGGGCCTTGCTGTGGGAGGTGGCTTATTATTTTTTGGCAGCCGGGTTATGGAGACCATTGGCGGCAAGATCACCGAGGTGACTCCGGTGCGAGGCTTTTGTGCCGAATTTGGCGCTGCCACCACAATTCTGGTATGCTCAAGGCTGGGACTCCCCGTTTCTACTACTCACGTGCTGGTGGGTGCCGTAGTAGGGGTGGGTTTTATGCGGGGCATGGGATTTCTTGACATGAGGCTGTTGCGTAACATCGGCTCTTCTTGGGTCATTACCCTTCCGTTTACGATGGTCTTGGCCATAGTGTTATACAAACTCTTAACTTTATTCTTTCTTTAACAACGTTTACCTCTATCGGGAGGTATGTCCATGAGATTCTCATTCTTTTCTCTTTTTTACGAGTCACCTTTCAAAAAGCTCAAAGACCACGCCGACAAGGTAAAAGAATGCGCCTGGATGTTTAAGCGGGCGGTGGAATGTTATGTCGCGTTGGATTGCGAGGAGTTCGACAAACTCACCGAGGACGTGGCCAAGCTTGAAAGCCAAGCAGACTGGCTCAAGCGCAATCTCCGCAACCACCTGCCCCGAGGCTTGCTCATGCCGGTGGACAAGTTCGTTCTTTTAGACTGCTTGCGCGAGCAGGACCATGTGCTGGATAACGTGGAGGAAGCTCTGTACTGGATCTCGTTCAAACCCGAGGGGGGGGTCGCGGAGGAGCTGATTGGCGATTTCTTGCACCTTATTGACGCTGTCATTCCGTCCATTGAAAAACTCCCTGAGATGGCGGAACAGGCCATTGTCTACTTCAAGAGCAGTACCGAAAAGAACCGCGATAAGCTAAAAAGCATCATCGGTGATATCCATCAGGCCGAAAAGGAGGCAGACCACCTGGAATATGAACTTAAGAAACAGGCCTTTGCCGTGTTGAAAGATCCGGTGGACCTCTTCCATGTTGTCCGGTTGGTAGAAATTATCGGAAACATCGCTGATGATGCCCAGAACGCCTCGGACCGCATGCGCACCATGATTGCTAGGTAGGTCATAACGCTTCGCGTCAGTTACCTTTCTGCCCCCCGCTATGCAGGAAAAGACCAGGTTTCCAGAACTCTGATGAGCTTTCCTTGACAGCTGCCGACATCCTATGTGATATTTGGTCCCTACTATTCCTTGCTTAATCTATCAACGTTTACTCTGATGTTGCATACCTACGTCGAGGAGGAAGCGATGAAGAGACTTCTGATCTCGGTGTCCATTGCGGTGCTGATCTTTTCTTTGGCCTTGGTTCCGGCTGAGGCGAAAACGCTAGCTGGTATTATGAAAGCAGGTAAGATCGTTATCGGTGTCAAAGCCGACTACCCACCCTGGAGTGGTATTAATGAAAAAAGTGAGTTCGAGGGTTGGGAGATTGATCTGTGCCACAAACTCGCTGAGTATCTTTTCGGTGATCCAAAAAAAGTCGAGTTCGTGGCGGTTACCCCAGAAAGCCGAATTAAGTTGCTCACTTCGGGGAAAATCGACATGATTTGGGCGACCATGGGTATAACCTCTCAGCGAGCCGAGAAGGTGCAATTCTCCATTCCCTATTTTGAATCAGGTGTTCGTCTCTTGGCAAAAAAGGGCTCAGGGATCAATTCCATTTATGATCTCAAGGGGAAGAAGGTGATCACCATCACGGGAACCACCGGAGCTCAAGCCCTGGCTGAACTGGTTCCCGGTGCCAAACAAATAAAGTTCACCAAGACTTACGAGGCCATACAAGCTTTGAGGAATGACCAGGGTGTTGCCTTTGCCCAGGATGATCTATTTGTATTCACGATGGCCCTTTACAACCCCGACCTTGAAGTGGTCGGCGAACACTTCAATACCACTGATTGGGGAGTTGGCATCCGCAAAGGTGAGGATGACGTCAAAGCCTTCGTGGATGTGTCCCTCAGACTTATGTATGAGTCAGGCTATCTCCAGGATTCTCTTCGTAAGTGGTGGGGAGGCGGGGTGCTTGATGAATACCTGAGAAGAATTGAAAAGGTTTTCCAAGAATAGCTTATATTCCTGAGGAGGAAAAAATGATACAGGAGCGAAACCTTAGTATTCCTGGTGGTTTGACTGGAGCTCTATTGGGCCTGGCAGCCGAGTTGGCACTGGAGGAAATAACCGGCATGGAGGTTGTGAGCGGACTACTCGCCATAATCGGTGCCGGTTTTGGCTTGATAAGGATTGATCGTCGCATTTACGAAGCCACAGTCAATCTGGTTAAACGGGTGCCGGTGGAGCCCGCCTCTGACTATCGAGATGTTTTAGAACAGATAGATGAACTGTCCATTGAGCTCCCCGAGCTGCGAGAGAGCTTTGTTAAACTCATACGCGCAGGCATCGAAGCGCAAACGGCTTGAGGTAGATGGTCGGACTTAACTCCCTGTTCAAGCTCTTTCGCAGAACTTTTGCACCGAAGTTTGAAGGCCGGGGATTTCTTCCGCGTCGCTACTACTTGCACAGAGCGCTGGAAGCTCTAGATGAGGACGACATTGACGAGGCCGTGCGGATGATTACCTTGGCCGGGCTGGACAAGAAGAAGAGCGCTCGGTGGCGCCTGGTCTGCCAACAAGTTATCTTCCGCTGCAGGGTTTTGGCCTCTGTTCACAAAAAACAGATGGACCAAATAAATACAGAACTGGAGATCTTCGGCAAGACGGAGGACATCCGCAACCTTTACCTGCGGTTACAAAAGGTGGAACGCAAGGCGCAGGACATTCTCAAAAACTATGAACTGCAACTACTTGAGCAGTTAAGTGACTCCACTGCAAGCGTAGCTCAACCTTCCTGAACTTTAAGTCAGCTTATTCGGCATCGGCTAATGAACAACTCCATTTGCAGCTATGAATAAAAATATTGCTCCGCTCGAAAGTATTCCTTCCGAACTACTTCAGAACTTGAAGGGTGTTTTTTTTGATCTTGATGACACCTTCACCACTCACGGCAAGATTCCTGCCTGCTCCTTCGATGCCCTCTGGGCGCTTAAAAATGCAGGTCTGCTGGTCATAGCCGTTACCGGGAGACCGGCTGGCTGGTGTGATCACCTTGCCCGGATGTGGCCTGTGCATGGAGTGGTGGGAGAAAATGGGGCTTTTTGTTTCTGGTTTGATGAAAAGGAGCGAAAACTGAAAAAGCGCTTTTTGGACACTGATTCGGTCCGTGCTGAAAAACGACAGCGTCTCCTGACCGTACGGGACGAGATTCTCGCAGCCGTTCCAGGCTCTGCACTTGCAAGCGATCAGCATTACCGGGAAGCGGACCTGGCCATAGACTACTGCGAGGACGTACCCCCGCTAGAGTCCGAAGCAGTCAGGCAAATTTGCTCTCTATTTAAAGCGCACGGAGCCACCTGCAAAGTATCTTCCATCCATGTAAATGGTTGGTTCGGTGAGTATGACAAACTTGGAATGGCAAAGCGATTCATGACAGAGCGCTTCGGGCTGGACCTGGATACAGAAAAAGGCAGCTTCGCTTATTGCGGGGATTCACCAAATGACGAGCCTGTGTTCGAGTACTTTCCAATTAGCGTGGCGGTGAAAAACGTCTTGAAATTCGTGGATCAGATGCAGACACTGCCGGCCTACATCACCTCACAAGAAGGCGGCGAAGGATTTGCCGAATTCGCCAGCCATATCCTCCAACACAGGCAAAAGGCGTAGGGCTCAAGGCATAGGGCAGAATTGCGGCTCGTGAGTTTTAAAATCCGAAATCCGCAATTCGCAATCCGAAATAGTCCAGCCCTATGCCCTATGCCCTTTGCTCTATGCCCTATGCCTAGAGCAACATCATACATTATTGCGGATCTAGAAACAGGTAGAGTTCTTGTCCTTCTTCTTGCGGCAGGTGATGCGGAACCTGCACCCTGATCACAGTTCCATTTACGCTGACGAAAAAGTAGAGAAAGTTGCCCAAGTAGGCCTTATGGATAATGGTACCCTTGAACAGGTTCTCCCTGCCTTGAGGTGGTTCCGCAAATACTTCCACATCC
>JAUVTM010000135.1 GCA_030601545.1 Syntrophobacterales bacterium | reverse complement strand
CTGGAGCCTGACGAAATCAAACGCGTCAAACGCCACAGGGTCAAATGCCCTCAGTGCAAAGCCAACCTGATGATTAAGCCGACTGAAAAGACATGTCCTGTTTGTGGGAAGCCACTGCCGAGGTAAGAGAAATGACGGAGGATTTCAAACATGCCAAACCACCAAGAAAGACGACAATACCCCAGAGCCGAAATCAAATGGCCTGTTAACCTTTGGACCACTCAGGCACATATGAAGGGTGAAACAAGGAATATCAGTGCTGGCGGTGTCTATCTTGAGTCCAAGATGCTGCCATCCAAGGATGAAATCTTTAACATGGCCATTAAGCCCTATCATCTCCGACCGTTGAACGTCACAGCCAAGGTGGCCTGGGTGAATATGTATGCCTCTCTCGATAACAAGTTCACACCCCATGGGACGGGCGCTCTCTTCGTGAAGATCTCTGACGAAGACCGCCAGTTTATATCCAAGGCAGTCTCAGACCATCTCAAAGCCGAGGGCATCGACTGGAGAGAGGAAGAGTCTGAGAGGTAATCCACCAAAGGAATATTTGGAAAAATGAGAACTAAGACAAAAGATATTACAATCATTTCAGAGAAGTCTGACATTGAAGGCAAGCTGAAAATGCCAGGCAAAGTGATGGTCCTGGGGTCCTTCACTGGAAGCATAAATTCTAGCACCTTGGAAATCTTCAAAAATGGTAAAGCTCTCGGCACTATTGAAGCTGAAAATGTAATCATCGCTGGGTATTTTGAGGGTGAACTAGCCTGCTCCGGTCTCCTAACGATTACCAAGACGGGAACGGTGAAAGGAAAGGTAGCATACGGGACTTTGTTAATAGAACTTGGCGGCCTAGTAGACGCTGAAATTTTCCAATTAGAATCGACGGACACGAAGTTAGTCCCTTTCCACCCCAAAGGGGTTCATTCCGATAAGTAGGAGAAAGCTTTGACTTCAGGTTCAGCCGATGTCAGGGAGAGCAAGGCACTCGATTTCATCCTGCAGGACTTTGAGGTCAGCCAGGAACTGCTTTCTCTGCTCTTCGATGAACTGCCCGGCCAACCGATGGTAGTATTCGACCCCGGCAAGAAGGTTTTTCTTGAACTTGCTGAAGTACGCCGGTGTACGGAAGGAGAGTTTTAAACTGAAGTTCTTGGCCTCTTCACGGAGGTGGTCTATGTAGAGCATGAGTTCCTTGATGAACATGTGCGGGCGCTCGCTGTTGGTAATGAGCGATAGCCGGCCGTAAATGTGTGACACCATCTCCTCCAAAGTGGAGATTTTGCTGAAATCCAGAATGCTGGGACCGCAGCAGATAGAGGGGGTGGCCGCCGGGTCGATGTCGTACTTCAGGGCCACACTACCGCCCAAGTCATGGCAGATGCAGGATTTGCGGAGCACGCTCTCTTTTACGGCGGCAAGCTGTTCTGCTGACAGCCCCTCCTCAGGGAGGTGCTGGAGCTTGCGCTTAACGTACACTCGCGAGGCCGGACAGATAGGGATGTCGGTAAATTCAGTGTTCAGCCTCGCGGCCCCTCTCAGACAGGAGCTGCCAGGCTTGCCTTCACGGATATGTTGGCGACGGCTCTCTTCACTTGCAGAAGTGCGCAGGTTCCAGAAAGGTACCCCTAAAGGCGAGCTGTCGCTCAAGTAAACATCTCCGTCCGTGGCGGCAAGAAGTTTCTCCAGGTGAGCGTCGTCGACATTCGCCACTTCAGGTACGAGCAGGAAAGGCGTTCCCCAGCCGGTTCTATCGACATTGTAATATCTCAGCAAAAACTCGTTCTCAAGAGCAGTCTCGATGCCGCCTTGCACGGTTATACCCACTTCGTGAGGCTCGTTGTTCACCGACCGACCGCTGGCTGCGAGGGCCTTGGCGTAGGTTGCATGAAGCATTTCGATGAGTTCCTGCCTTTTCTCCTTGAACTCCTCCAGGACCGGCCCCAACAGATAGCCGTCGGTGGCGAAGGCGTGCCCGCCGCAGTTGAGGCCGGATTCGACGCGATACTCCGACACCCACAGCCCCCGCTTGGCGAGGAATCTGCCCTGCACCGAGGCAGAGCGGTAATCGCTCACCTTCAGGGTGATCTTTTTTTTGAGTTCACCGTTGTCGTCGGGAAAAAAGTCGTCGAAAGTGGCGGCGTAGGTATAGAGCCGCGGATTTATACCCGCCGAAAAGACTACCGACGAGTTCAGGGTGCTGTTGGCAAAGCCGCGGAGGGCCGCCATGGCATCAGCGAACTCGGCAGGGAGCTTTTTGCCATCCCGGTAAATGTCGCGGTCGAGCTTGGTCATAATGTTGATGTCGATGCTGCCTGGGACGGCATGCCGGCGAAGATCTTCCTGCATCCTGGCCTTCGCCTCCGGTTCGGTGGCTGCAAGCATTTCGCCATAGGCTCGCTTGAGCGGCGTCTCGGGAAGCATTTCGAAATAGCGTGTAATCTCGCTGCCGTCCTCGAAGGGCGAGGCTTGCAGCGCCTCGACCTGCGGCCCGACCAGCCGGTCCAGGAGATTCAGATAGGCCGTGATGCGGAGAGCGCGAGCATCTGGGTTACGGTTGCTGATTTCCTCGTACGGTTCACCATGCTTCTCACAGTGGAATTTTCTCACCTGTTCAACAAGAACGTCGTCCACTAATGGTATAACCGAAGAGATACCATACTTCGCCACCCGCAGCGGGGTATCAATGGTGAATCCTGTTCCCATCACCGGTATGTGAAAGGAATGGGTGGAATTTTTCATTCGTGATCCTCTTGAGTTTTTTATCTTATCCAGGCGGAACGTGCTCTTCGCTTCTCCAAAAATTATCAGATGTGGAAAAAGAAGAAAAGTAAAATTATCAAATTGAGAACGTTTTGCCCAGATAATTTATAGGAATTAGGCAAAATTCTTTGTTGCTCCTCTGTTACTGGGGGAAGTGGACTATAAAAAAATTTTAAGCAGGTCTTCAGCGATTGCATGGAAATGTACCATAAATATTACCACCTGCACCGGCTTACTGATCTGCACGGCTGGCAGATTTTGCCCTGAAATAACTGTAACTAATTAATATCCCAATACAATTAGTGCTAGAATGCTTCTGTCCTTTTTCACCTATCTCCACCCCCACAGACCCTGTGGCATAAATCCTGCACTTTTACCTCGGCGGGGTTGTCCAGAACCTGCAAATATCAGGCTGGCGGCAATCACACAGGGGGAGGCACCCAATGTTTAAGCGGCAAAATAGCATATGTCCAAGGCCCGAACTCAAGTGGCCGGTTTCCGCACAAGTTGGGGGCGGGATAATGCACGGAGAAACCAGAGATATCAGCCCTCAAGGAGCCTTTATCCGCTGTCGGAATCCGCTCAATCTGCATGAAGTCTTTGATATGGTGGTGGATGTTCCTGAGAAGTCCCTCAATGTCAAAGCTGAAGTTGTCTGGTCAAATATCCACGGTCCCGACGATAAAATCACACCCCGGGGGATGGGTGTTCGTTTTGTGAAAATCTCCAAAGAGGACCGGAGGATCATTGCTCGAAAACTTGACCACTACGAAGTAGGCCAAGAGGCTTGCGATTATATGGATACGCTGGAGTTTGAGTTGAAACAAGATTAACCTCCTGTGGATTGATGCCCTATTCGGCCCTACCTACATAGGAGGTTTCAGGTGTCGGGTGTCAGGTGTCAGGAAATATAACCATAGAAACTGAAACCTGAACACTGAAACCTCCATCCGTCCTGAACACTGAAACCTGAACACTGAAACCTCAGTCATGCCCGGATTCTTTACCCCCCTTGACCATGCTTTTGCCCAATTGGTCCTGAAAAAACGGGCACACTCCTGATGATCAAATGCTGACGAGCGGGGCAAAAAATGATAGACTACTACCTTGCCAATCCTGTTGGGTAGACAAGAGTTCGTTGAAATTAAGTAGAGGAAGGAACTGTCGATACTATCCCACTCACACATGGAATGTGGCGGCGGGGAGGGAGGTTGCCATGAAGGGCTACAGTAAGAATGCACTAGTTGGTATTGCGTTTGTCTTAGGAATGTATATTTTTGGTTTGAGCGCTGGTTTTGCTGGAGAAACGGGCGGCATAGTGGGTTGGGAAAAGGACAGCGCCTACAACAAGCTTTATGACCTTGATGAGTGGGACAGCTTTAAGGGTAACGTAGTGGGTTTCAAGAAAATCATCCCTTTAAAAGGCATGTCCCCCGGGGTAGCACTGCTCGTCCGAGATCCAGAGAGCAATGAAGTGGTTACCGTTCACCTCGGCCCCAGCCCGTTTGTTAACCCCAACAGCATCTCACTCAGGAAAGGTGAGAAGGTGAAAGTAAAGGGCGTATGGGCGGAGATTGACGGCAAGGAAGTATTTATGGCGTCCAAGGTGAAAAAGGCCGACTATTATGAATACAAAGTGCGATTAACAAAGGATGGAACTCCTTTCTGGACCATGAGTCCGGAAGAGTTGGCCAGGGAGAGAGCCGGAAAGTGAATGGTCGCGGCTAATTCAGACAATATCCGGGTTAGGGGCGAAAGGACGATATGAAATTCCAAACTTCAAGCACCAAATTACAAACAAATCTCAAATTCCAATATTCAATGACCAAAACAAGTTTTGAATTTTGAATAACGCCTATTAACGTAACTCCGCAAAGATCTCTTCGGCCGTTGGAAACTATGTGACAATCCGCCCAACCCGTCATTCCGGACGAGTCCGCCTCCGGCGGGCGAGATCCGGAATCCAGTTAGAGTTTAATGACGTCATTTGATATCTGGTTCCCCGCCTTCGCGGAGACGTTGTACTGCTCTCTTTCGTATAAGAGTAAAAGTGCCACTCCTGAGAGCTCGATTAATCGGACATGGAGGTTTTTGACCATAAGCAACACTGACACCACGGTAGGGGTAAAGGCAAGGCTCCTCGTGGATGGACGTAACTGCTTGAAAACCATTAACTATGATCGAGCCGCCGTATGTTTGGCACTGCTTTTGCTTAATGGGTATTGGTCAGAAAAGTCGGGCCATCGGATACTTTTTACTGCCATTCATGGGCCAGGCTTTTTGAGAGTACCCGCGGGTGATGGCCGTGGGCCAGCGCATCGAATGTTCTTGATCTTGGCTCTGGAACGACGAATATGAGCAACAGTTCCTCAAACAGTGAACTCAAAAACAGTAGTCCTAAAAAGGAAGCTACTAAGAAGCTCGATTTTCTCCTCGATACCATTGATACCGAGGTCGCTAACCTGGCGGACGTTGTGGAAGTGGCCGGGCCTATCTTGGATGATCAAACCCCTGGCGGGGAGGTGTCGACAATTAGCCTCAATGACGGGGCAATGGGGATGGACAGCCTGGAACTGGACATGGATTTGTTTGGAGAGTCGGATGGGCCCCCACCTGAAGATGAGCCTGCGGATAATCAGGCACAAGCTGCACTGGATGCCATGAGTGACGCTGAGGGTGAAGTTGAAGCCATGTTGGCCAAGGAGGCGTCGACGGACGCCGGAAGTCCTCCTGCAGCAGAGACGAGCAAGGAGGAGGTGGATGCAGACATTGCCAAGGCGCTAGACGAACTCCTCGCCACCCGTGAGGTGGATGCATCAAAACTCCTTGCAAAAAAGGCGGTGCCAGAACAAGAAAAGGACCCTGAGAAGTCTCCGGCCTTAGGCGATCAGCTACCCGAGGATCTCTTTGACGATTTGGAAAAAGATTTTAAGTCCGCGGGAGGTGGGATTGCCGCTGCAGAACCGAATGCCGAGGAGCAGGAGTTCTCCAAAGATCTCTTTGAAGAACTGGAAATGGACTTTCAGTCCGGAGAAGAGACCGCTACCGCTGCCGAACCGGTTGTCGTTGAGGAGCAGATTTCAGAAGATCTGCTTGGCGACGTGCAATTACAGGATGAAGGGGCAGGCAAGAATACGGGTGAGGCGGCCACTACAAGCGGTTCTGAAGAGGAGTTGGCTGATTTGCTAACCGAGAAGATTGAAGCGCTGGTAGCCCGGCTGGTGGAGGAACGATTGTCAGCCATCGCTGAGCGTGTCATC
>JAUVTM010000279.1 GCA_030601545.1 Syntrophobacterales bacterium | reverse complement strand
GGGCAGTCCCTGCCGGGTGAGCACCAGCATGGTGGGCCCCTCAGTGCGTTCCATGGCGGCCCGCCAAGCATAGGCAACCTCATTGGCATCCGCAGGACGGATAACATGAAGGGCCGGCATAGCCCTTAGCGAGGCCAGCTGTTCTATTGGCTGGTGAGTTGGACCATCCTCACCAAGCCCAATGGAATCATGGGTCATCACATAGATCACGGGCAACTCCATTAGCGCTGCCAACCGGATAGCGGGTCTGGCATAGTCTGTAAATATGAAAAAAGTGGCAGCGTAAGGACGTATCCCTCCGTGGAGGGCCATGCCCGAGCAACAGGCGACCATGGCATGTTCGCGTATACCCCAAGCAATGTTTCGTTTTACATAGTTTTCTTTTGAGAGGTAGGTTGAGTCACCAATGAGGGTCTTGGTGGATGGCGCCAGGTCGGCACTTCCTCCCAAGAGCCAGGGAATTTTATCAGCAAAGCTAGTGAGAACCTTTCCTGAGGCCACCCGAGTGGCCATGGGACCGTCATCGTTGGTGAAATTGGGTATGTCGTCATCCCACCCGGATGGAAGATCGTTCTTCAAGGCTGCCTGGAACGTGTCAGCCAGCTCAGGGTAATCCTTTTGGTAAGCAGCAAAATTCTCGTTCCATTCCGCTTCTAGCTTCTCGCCCCGCTCAGCAACCTGACCCATGTGGACGCTGACTTTTTCGGGTATCAAAAATGATTCATCCTCGGGCCAACCATAAATTTCCTTGGTCAGCTTTACTTCCTCTTCCCCCAAGGGCTCTCCATGGGCCTTTGCCGTGTCCTGTCTGTTGGGAGAACCATAACCAATGTGGGTACGGACGATGACAAGCGATGGCCGCGTTTCTTCTGCTCTCGCTATGGTGAGAGCATCTGCCAAAGCATCAAGGTCATTTGCCTTATCGCCGATATCTTGCACGTGCCAGTGGTAGGCTTCGAAACGCTTGCCCACATCTTCAGAAAAAGTAAGGCTGGTTTTCCCCTCTATGGTTATGCGGTTATCATCGTAGATGCAGATGAGTTTGCCGAGACCCAGGTGCCCCGCCAAAGAGGCCGCCTCGTGGGAAGCTCCCTCCATAAGGTCACCGTCACTGCAAAATGCATAAACATTGTGGTCCACAATAGTATGTCCGTCACGATTGAAAACCGTGGCAAGATGCGCTTCTGCCATGGCCATACCCACACCGTTCATAATGCCCTGGCCCAGCGGTCCAGTAGTGGTTTCCACCCCTGGGGTGATCCCGTATTCAGGATGGCCCGGCGTTTTGCTTCCCCACTGTCGAAAATTTTTGATCTCCTCTAGCGAGAGATCGTAGCCTGTCAAAAACAGCATGGAATAGAGAAGCATGGAGGCATGACCGCATGAGAGGACGAAGCGATCGCGATTAAACCATTTTGGATTGCTTGGATTGTGACGGAGAAATTGCGTCCACACCACATAAGCCAATGGGGCTAATGCCATGGGAGTCCCTGGGTGACCGGAGTTTGCCTTCTGCACTGCGTCCATAGAGAGTGTGCGAATAGTGTTGATGCAAAGAAGATCCAAATCCTTTCGTTCATTACTCATTAGCAACCCCCCATTTTCTTTGAAGGTCCACGAGAGTCATCCTAGCCTGGATATTTCACGAAACGATGTGGCGAGACCGCGATTCGTCATTCCACTGAGTTTAATACAAAGAGCTATCATCGTAGAAGCACGAAGGTGTGGTAGTAGGAAAGGGGGGCAGCCCTTGGATGTCCAACAGGAGTCTTGCCCTGTTCCCGGTCCATGCCTTACGGGTGATTGTGTTCTTTCAGAGAGTTCTTGATCCGGTCGCACGCTTCGGGCGAGAGCGAATGGTCAGGCATGAAATCAATCTCTTCAACTCGCTCCGAGCACTTGTGCATCGCATCTTTGACAAACAGCATCTGCTTCCAACAGCGTGAACAGAGCTTGCACATGAGAAGATGAAATCTGAGAGCAAAACGCTGATATAGGGACAATTTACTGTCCAGAGAAACAGACATAAGCTCGGTGGCTTGCTTACAAGAGAACATTAGCCCTTCTTCCTAATCTTTGACGGCTTCGTAAAAAGTCATTAATGAGACGGCACAGTAAAAAGCTCCAGATGCAAGGCGCGCAAATCTTTAGGAATGAGGCGTACTTACAGGTACGCCGCAATGACTAAAGATGAAGCGCAACACAGCAGATGGACTTTTTACGAAGCCGTCAATCTTTGTTTTCAAACCAGTTTGTTTCCAGGCATTCTCTCAAACGCATGCGGGCTCGGTGAAGCATGACTCCCCCATTAGTCGGGGAGACCTGCAGAATCTTACGAACCTCCTCCGCACTGAGTTCATCGAGTTCACGCAAGGTGAATACCTGGTTCAACCGGGGTGGCAGCTCAGACAAGCAGTGCTGTAGCGTCTCCCAAAACTCTTGTTGTTGGAAAAGCAGGCCGGGATCGGTAGTCCACTTTGCCGGCTGGGACTTCCACACCCCTTGTTCGTCAAAGGTCTTGTCAGCCAGATTTGCCACGGTCTCGATGTCTTCCTTCGGCCTCTCTCTGCTGATTTTTCTGATGTGATCGATGATTTTGTGCTTGAGTATGCCAAAAAGCCAGGTTCGCACCGAAGAACGGCCAGCGAAACTGTCTTTCCCCCGGAGGGCGGCCAGAAAGGTCTCCTGTACCAAGTCCTCGGCGACCTGACCATCTTGGATTCGGAACAGTGCATAGCGAAAAAGAGAATCGCCATGCTCGTCTACCCAGGTCTCCGGATCG
>JAUVTM010000274.1 GCA_030601545.1 Syntrophobacterales bacterium | reverse complement strand
GCCGGCAGCAAGCTCAAGGGAATGGTCAAATAGACAACCTCATGACCACTTCAGCCTTGGCTTCGTGGTAGCGGCAACAAGCCTGACTAAGAAACAAGAATATTTATCCTTTAAATAAAGCGGAGCAAGATGGTCCTATCTAGGCAGAGACCACTCTACTCCGCTTTTCCCTTTTTGCAGACTAGGGTATTTTGAACCAGAATAAGGACAGTGGGTACTTTCTGAGATGAATGCAACTGATTGAGACCATTGAATATCGAATGTAGAACAAGGAACCGCAGAATCATGAAGTGATCACTTCGACATTCGATATTCCTTGTTCGATATTCTGCGGTTCTAAGAGTTTCTGCAATTGGTGCCAACCAGGAAAATCCCCTCCCACCAGAGACTGGGCCAGAATTTGTCATCCCGGCCAAGTCTCGCAAAGCGGGACGCGAGCCGGGATCCAGTAATAATGAGACTATATTAAAATCTCACTGGATTCCCCTTCGACTTCGCTCAGGGTGGTGAGCCTGTCGAACCACGGATGTCCGCCACCGGCGGATTCCGGAATGACGGGGAGTGGATAAAGGGGGGCTACTTTGGAGAGAGAACGTAGGGTGGGCATTGACCACCGCGAGGGAGAGCAAAACCACAGAGATCACAAAAGAGATTGGAGATTTTAGATTTAAGATTGAAACAATCTGCAATCTACAATCAACAATCTAAAATTCCATCTCTTTGTGTACTTTGCGGTGAGTACCTCCCCTTTTTGTTGAGCCATTAGGATTTGCACCACAATGACCTTTGAAAATGACTCAGTCGTTATCGAATCCCGTAAAGGTTCCCGGGAAAAGCCCAGCGCGCCGCTGGCCATTATGGCCTGCAGTGAAGTAGATCGCCGTCGATTTTGCCGTCTGACAGCCCCCGTTGCAGACAGTGCGCGAACAGCTTATAACACTCGTCTGCTGGACGTGGTCCATGCGAACCGTTCCATCACCATCGCAGGCCCCATCCTTGGCGCCCCACAGGCTGTCCTTGTTCTCGAAAAGCTGATCGCCCTCGGAAGCCGGGTAATTATTGTCTTTGGCTGGTGTGGGTCGCTGCAATCAGACCTTACAATTGGGGATTGGCTCTTGCCCAGCTCAGCTCGCAGCGAAGAAGGAACATCTGCCCACTACCCTGTGAGCGCAGCAAAATTTCTTCCGGACACCGACTTGTTTGGTAGCCTTCAAGATTACTGTGTGCAAAACGGGTTCTCCGTTCGTGCAGGACCAATCTGGACCACCGACGCTCCGCTGAGGGAAACCGTAGACAAAGTGCACGGTTATGGAAAAGAGGGACTGCTGGCAGTGGAAATGGAGATGTCAGCGTTGTTTCATGTGGCCGCATATAGAAAAGTACGGCTGGTTGGGCTCTTGGTGGTCTCAGATGAACTTTTCACCCTAAAATGGAGATCCGGCTTCCACAGCACCCGTTTTAAACGGGCCTGCCGCCAGGCAAGTGAAACTCTCCTCGACTTCTGCTCCAGCCTGCATCCCAAGTTGTATACATAGACTCCGTTGGATAACATATAGATCCTTTGATCCTTGTCCTTCTGGCCACCGTGATGCATAATAGACGCGGGGACGCGGGGACACGGAGAGAAGGAAAAACTGAAAGACGGGGAAACGGCCTCAAACGTCATACCGGACGAGCCCCGCTTCGCGGGGCGAGATCCGGTATCCAGTAAACTATTGTTTTTTCTGGATTCCGGATATCCGCCGTCGGCGGATTCCGGAATGACGGACTTGGCGCTCGCACTTAAAATATCGAGTTTTTCAGCAGCCTTCTAGGCACTACAAGAAACTCTGAGAAATCGCTCTTAGTGGCTAGTTAGCGTCGCCGCTTCGCCCCTTCTCCGTGTCTCCGCGTCGTTCCGCATGAGAACCCAGAATATGCCTTCATACAGACCGCAACCTAATGCAAGACCTACCCTCGCTATCGACGTCGGGGGTGGCACTCAGGATATCCTCCTTTGGCAGCCAGACACTTCCATAGAGAATTGCGTCAAATTGGTATTGCCGTCCCAGACAGTGGTGGTGGCAAGTCGTATCCGTCGTTGCACCTCGCAGGGTGTTCCTATTTTTCTCACCGGGAACCTAATGGGTGGTGGCGCCTGTGTTGGGGCCCTTCAGGAGCACTTACAAGCCGGACATCCTGTATACGCTGAAGTAGAGGCTGCATTAACCATATACGACAACCTGGATCGCGTCAGAGATTTGGGAGTGACCCTGGTGGAGGAGCCCCCACCTGATTCGCATTCGGTGATAATGGGCGACGTGGACCATGCGGCACTGGCCCAGGCCCTTGCCCCTTTCGAAGTTGAGCTACCGAACTCATATGCAGTGGCGGTCCAGGACCATGGTTTCTCGCCGCACGGGAGTAACCGCTTGTTCCGCTTCCAACAATGGCGCGATTTCCTCGATGGAGGTGGCAGATTGGATCAGCTCTGGTATGAGGAACCGCCAGACTATCTGACCAGAATGCAAGCTGTACAGCGAGACTTGCCCGGCGCCCTGGTGATGGACACCGGCGCCGCTGCCATCTTGGGTGCCCTTTGCGATCCAACAGCCGCGGACAAGGCCCAAGAAGGGTTGGTGGTACTCAACCTCGGCAATCAGCATGCAGTAGCCTCGCTGGTACTTGACTCGAAAATCGTTGGTATCTACGAGCACCACACTGGTTGCCTCACGGTTGCCAAGCTTCATGATCACCTGGTCCGCTTTCGTCAAGGTACACTCAGTGATCGGGAGGTGTTCGACGACCAAGGGCACGGCTGCGTCACCCTTCCCGAGGTCA
>JAUVTM010000069.1 GCA_030601545.1 Syntrophobacterales bacterium | reverse complement strand
CGCCCGCAATCGGATGGTCTGATTGGAAATTTCTGTGTTGTCATTCGTCATTGCTCATCTCGCATTTCGCATTGTCCACTGACCGCTGCACATTGAAAGATGAGAACCAGTAGGACATCCTGTAAGCATAGAACATGACATATGTAAAGAATCCGGGCCCAAAGGACCCGGCTTTGGGCTACCTCCTGGGGGGGCTTGAATGCTCTTTCCCCTCTTGAGGCAGTCTGCTGGAGTGATGGAGCATTGTAAAATATCAAATTTCAAGCACCAAATTACAAACAAATCTCAAATTCCAATATTAAATGACCAAAACAGGTTTGGAATTTTGGTCATTGTTATTTGCCCTTCGACTTGGCTCAGGGTGGTGAGCTTGTCGAACCATTTGATATTTGTGATTTGTGATTTGGAATTTCTATTCCTACAATACTTCAGTACTCCAAAACAGCTCGCAATCTTTACCGGCACAGCCATTCAACGCTGACCTGGCCCAGAGGACCCAGGTTTTCTAGGACTAAATAATATGACAGATGAAAAAACCGAACTGTGCAATACTGTTATCATTTGCCATTTGTCATTTGTCATTTAGCGTCTCTTCAATTATCATGCACTAATGTGATGCGTATCAAGTGTGGAAAAGCGAAGCTAAATGAATTTCCAAGGGCTCCATGATAAATCATTCATGTCAAATGACCAACACCAAATAACTAATGACGGGCCGAACGGATACGTTCCCCTCGTGGCAAACCTCATATGAGCGAGCAGAGTAAAACCCTCGAAATCATGCGCCGTATCGGCGCTCCTAGACCAGAAAAAATCAGGATCTCAGGTATCCTCCAGAGCCCGGTGCTTGCCTCTCTCAGGCTTCTCCTACCGGGTGGGGATAGCGACTCTGCTGCAGCAGTATTGGAGATCTTGGGAAAACACGAGGTTAATATCCGCTTTATTAATAAATATAAGGACTCGGCCGGCAACACTTCGCTGTCTCTCTGCATTGATGCTGACTTGCTCGATACGGCCATCAGCGCACTCGACGTTCATGAAGAGTCTCTGGGAATAAGAGATTTTGTGTATCATCCTCAAGTAAAAGTCATATCCATCTATCCTCACAAACAGCGACCCCGGGTGGCGGAACGGCTGCTCACTGCCCTGCGGATGAACGGCGTTGACCCGCTCTCCACCAATAATGCCAGTTCTGTCATATCGTGCGTGGTCAATAGTGAGTACGTAGAACAGGCTTTGGTCTGTCTAGCCGATACCTTTGAATTGCCGTAGTACAACACCGGGATGCAACCAGCCTTATTCGGGAACCTGATGGTGAAAAAGGAATGAAATGTGGGGTCTGCTGAAACTTTAGAAATCTATCCCCTCAAGATCCAACGTGGACTAACTCAACTGAGCTTTTTGCGCATTCCTACTCGCCCCGGCGCTACCAGACCCCTCTTTGATCTTTTGGAGCGCCATCACGTTCCCGTCAGATTCCTCATCGAAGGTTGGGCCGGCGATTACAGCCGTGACCTGATCGTCTGTATTGACAGCGAGGCCTTTGCTCGTCTCGAGCCAGAGTTAAAGGAAGTAGAAAAAAGAATGCAAACTCAGACTCTGGAAATAAGGCAACCCGTAGCTGCGGTTCGCGTCTTGGGACCACACTTCGACATACGCCCTGGTACGTCGAGCCTCCTGTTCGGAGCACTCCAACGGGCCAAAATTACTATTTTTAGCAACGCCACCACTATTACTTCATCCATGTGTGTCATTCCAGACGATCAGGTGGAGGCTGCGAAGCGAGCGATAGAGAGGACTTTTGAGGTGCCGAAAAAAAAGAAGTAGGCAGGAGTCAGGAGTCAGAATCCAGAGGGTGGATTTTAGATTTAAGATTGTAGATTGCAGATTTATCAATAATCAGGGGACAGCTTAGGAATTCTCCTGTGGGAGCGGCTTTACCCGTCCTGAGCTCGTCGAAGGATAGCCGCGATCTTGCTGTTTCAACGGGTTCAACGATTTGACCAAATCGCCCTGCGCCTTAAGCCTTGCGCCCTGCGCCCCATGTCTAATTATTGTGAACTGGTAAACGACTGGGGATTCTACTTAGGTAAGATAATTGTAAAGCAGGAGCCCTTGTTGGGAGTGGATTCAACTTCAATGGTGCCGCCGTGTTCGTGAACGATTTTCTGGGTGATGGCTAGGCCCAGACCTGTACCCCGCGCCCCTTTCGTGCTGTAAAGATATTTGAAAATTTGTTCTTGGAGTTCTCTGGTCATTCCTTTGCCAGTATCTTTGACATGCAGACTTACACCCGCCTCTCCTGCATCTCGACTAGACACGGTAATCAGCCCACCACTGCTACTCTCGGGAAAGGCCTCGATGGCATTGGTCACCAGGTTCATTAGGCAGGAGTGTATATCCTCAACATCCACACTCACCGGTGGCAATGTGAAATCCAGGTCGCGCACTAGGTCGATCTGCCGCTCACGGACCTTCTCGACCATTAACTCACAAACCTGGTTGACGATGTCGTTCAGTGAACAGCTTTGGCGCGCTGGTGGACTGCTGCGCGCATAGCTCAGCATATCTAGGGTCATCCCGGAAATGCGGTTAATACTCTTACCCACCAGGTTCCAGCCTTTGCGGAGCAAATCAGGTTTCTCTTTCTCAAACCCTTTGTCCACCATGAAAGCACCCAGTTTCATAGCGTGAAGGATGTTTTTCACACCGTGGGCGATACCTGCTGTGGCCTGGCCCATGGCAGCCAGCCGTTCCCTCTGGATGAGTTCCTTTTCAAGCAGCTTGACCTTGCGCATGTCCTTGAAGTACCCCACCATAGCCACCTCACGCCCCTCCTCGTAAAGCAGAGTGGCAGAGAGCAGAATGGGAATCGGCTCTCCTTTCTTGGTGAGCACCTCCACTTCGTAGTTGATCAAGCGGCCGGGACCGCCGTATTCAGAGCCATAGGTCAGTTTCTTGATCCTTCTGGCTTCACCCTCCGGATAGAGCCGGGTGACGCTCATCCCGGACAGGGCCTCCTCCGGGGTATAGCCGTAAATGCTTTGCGCGCCTTCATTGAAAATTATGATGTTTCCCTGCCGGTCATTGGCGATGATCCCGTCCATCGAAGTCTGGATGAGATTGTGCTCAAACTCATAGCGTTTCAATAACTCTCGTTCCAGACGCTTGACCTCGCGCATGTCTTTGAAGTACCCCACCGTAGCCACCTCATGCCCCTCCTCGTAAAGCAGAGTGGCAGAGAGCAGAATGGGAACCGGCTCTCCTTTCTTGGTGAGCACTTCCACTTCGTAGTTGATCAAGCGGCCGGGGCCACCGTGCCCAGAGCCGTAGATCATTTTCTTGATCTTCTTAGCCACTCCTTCTGGATACAGTTGGGTCACATGGATATTGGCAACGGCCTCCTCGCGGGTATAGCCAGAAATGCTTTCAGCACCTTCATTGAAAATTAGAAGGTTACCCCGCCGGTCGTTGGCGATGATCCCATCCATCGATGTCTGGATGAGATTGTGTTCAAGTTCGTGGCGTTTCTCCAACTCCTCCGTGGTATCCTTGATCAACTTCTCCAGGTTCTCAATATATCCTCGAAGTTTGTTATCCTTCCAAAACCTTTCTCTTGAACGCAAAAGGGCACCGGCTAGTGCCTCTTTACTAATGGGCTTGCCGACGAAATCTGTTGCCTCGTTTTGCAAGGCCCGAATCACCAAGTCCACCTCATTATCATCACCGGTAACTATGACTTGCACATCAGGATTTTGCTCCTTAGCCCTTTTGAGTACCTCGATACCATCGATGTCAGCCATGTTGATATCCACCAGGATTATGGACGGAAGCTCCCTGGCAAGAATCTCGAGTCCCTCACGACCTGCCCCGGCAGTAAGTACCTCGTATCCTTCTCCTTCCAAGGAAACTTTCAGGTCTTGCCGGATGCTCTCGTTGTTATCAATCACCAGAATTTTCATCGTTCTGAGCTTTTCCCTCAGTCAATCCTTCTTCCGTCCGCTATGCTAGAGGGTGATCTAGCCCATAAATGACTCTGTGTCAGGGCTTACTTTTTAAGGAGAAGTGCTACATTATGAATTAGTTCTTCCGGTTCGACAGGCTTCTCCATGAAAATATCCGCATGAATCCAGTCAAGGTCTTCTTCCAGGGTCCGGCCATAGCCTTTCTCAACTGGCGGGCGAGCGGAGACGATAAGGACGGGCATTCCGTAAACCCCTTCCCTTTCCTTTATTTTGGTCGCGAAGTCCAGACCCTCATGCATGGTTGCCATCATAATGTCTAGAATAAGAAGGTCCGGCCTTTGTTCCAAAAGAAGCTGGTAGCCTGTCTTAGTTTCCAAGGCAGTAAATATCTGGTAGCCATACTCGGAGAGGATTTCACTCATCGCGTCACAGATTTCCGGATCATCATCAATAATTACGATTTTCTTACCACTCATTGTTCTCTCCTTCCTGGCTCAATGGCTGGCCTTGCACTCTAAACGATGCAGACTCTTCGGACTTGAGTAAAATCAGTCAATCCCTCGAATACCTTTCTTATACCATCTTGTTTGAGGGTACGCATCCCTTCGTTTACGGCAGCCCTGCGGATCTCTTCCATGTGCGCCCGATTCTGGATCAGTTCTTTGATCTCTGGACTGGCCACAAGCAACTCATGTATGCCTGCTCTGCCTCGGTAACCACTGTCGCTGCAGCGGTCACAGCCTTGCCCACGGTGTAGCTGCAGGTCATCGCTGTAGCTTATATCGAGTTCATCGAAAATGTCCTCGCCATACTCTTTCACGAGCAGGTCAAACTCTTGTTGATCTGGCTTATAGGCTTCTTTGCATTCAGAGCAGATTGTACGTACGAGCCGCTGGGCCAGGATACCCAATAAGGCGTCGGCGAAGTTTAACGGATTCATGCCCATGTCAATTAGACGGGTGATAGTTTCCGGGGCACTATTGGTGTGCAGGGTACTGAGCACCAGGTGGCCCGTAAGGGATGCTTCCAACCCTATGGAAGCAGTTTCTGCATCACGCATCTCACCCACCATGATCACGTCCGGATCCGCTCGAAGGAATGATCTCATGGCATCGGCAAAGGAGTAACCGATCTTGGCATGAGTTTGCACCTGGCGCAGGCCGTACTGTGTAATCTCAACCGGGTCCTCCGCAGTCCAGATTTTCACTTCTGGTCGGTTAATATATCCCAAAACGGAATGGAGCGTGGTAGTCTTACCTGAACCCGTGGGGCCAACCACCAGTATTATTCCATATGGCTTCTCGATCAGTTCGGTCAACTTCTTTATGTTTGGTTCTGAAAAAGCCATCTTGTCAATGGCTAATGTCTTTCCAGAGGCCAGAAGACGCAAGACAATGTCCTCGCGCCGACCGGTAGTGGGTGTAACCTCCACCCGAAGTTCTATGTTCTTCTTGCCATACTTGAGCTTGATCTTGCCGCTTTGTGGCAGCCTCTTTTCAGCGATGTCCAAGTTTGCCATGATCTTGACGCGACTGACCAGTGGGTTGGAATGGGTGGGGGGAACTTCCTGGTACTTGTAACAGGCCCCATCCCGTCGAAAGCGGATTTCAGTGGGCTGTTTTCCTGGGTAGGGCTCGATATGAATATCTGAGGCACCTTGGTCATAGGCATCTTTGATGATCTGGTTTGCCAAGCGCACTATTCCTGCATCACTTTCGTTGAGAAGTTCCTCATCCTCCTCATCGCTCAGGTCGGCTTCACCCTTCAGTTGACCAATGATGGTGCTGACCGAAACTTCCTCCGGTCCCCTGCCAACCGCTGTATCAATGAACTGGATAATGTCTTCCCGCAACGCCACCCTAAATTCGTAGTCCTCAGCCTGCATCAGAGCCTTGATCTCTTTTACCCGCTCCGCGTTGTGCGGATCGTCAATGAGGATTACCATCTTGCTGTTATCGCGTTGCAGGGGGACCCAGAAGTTGCGCTTCATATAACCTGGATTGAGGCCTTGCACCAGGTCGCTGGGAATGATGATTCTCTCATCGTATGACATAAACTTAACGCCATAGTAAGCCTCAAACGACTTGGCCAAAGCTTTCTTGGGTACTTTGAACTCATTCACCAGCACGGTGGGCAAATCAGTCTTCTGTTCTCTCGCTTTCGCTATCGCCTGATTGAGATCATCTTCACTGATGATTTGTTGGCTGAGCAGGTAATCTAATTTCGTGGGTCGTTTCTGCATGCGGCCCTGATTATAAAAAGCAAGTCCTAACACGTTGCAGATCTCGCCCATATATTTCTCATCCTCTTTGCTAAATTCCTCAGTACCAACCTTATTGATCACCTCCAGGACCCCTCTTAGATACTTGCCGTTGTAGAGAATGGGCCCCGAGAGGAGTTGCCTGGTTTTGAAGCCGCTAAGCTCATCCCACTGAGCATCGAATGTGAGATCGGGGTCAAGTTTTTTCAGTTCATCGGAGTCGTAGACATTGGCAATGTTAAACGTTTTTCCTGAGACCGCCGTGTGGCCCGCCACGCTGGTTTTTACCAAGCCTACCCGAATCTCTCTTACTTCGTCCCCTTCCTTTACCTTTGAAAAGATCTCTCGCTTTTCAGTATCTACACCGTAAATGGTGATTCTCTCCGCATCAAAAAGTGCGATGATTTCATCTTTCAGATAGAGCAAAATCTCATCCAGGTCCCTGGCATCATGTAACTGATGTGTGATGCGATTGAGAAGCCGCTCCTTTTTCAGTTGCTCTTGGATAACAGCTTTTGTAGCCACGGTTTTTCCTCCCAACTCCGCAGAGCGCACAGCGTCAATTGGTCAACTAGTCGATTCGTTGAATCCACAAGATCGCGGCTGGAAAGCCGCTCCCACCGGAAGTTCCACCCTAAGCATTAACTTCTGATCTCTGACCTCCGACCTCCGACTTCTGTCCTCTGCCCGTTACTCTATGCTCCATGCTCTATGCCCTATGCGTTTAGTAGAGAAACATCGGTTTTCCCATTACATGGCGGACTTTGGGACGGTATTGCTCCGCATCGTAGAGCTCTCGAACGTCCACCCTTTTTTGCCCGGCCGTAATGTTGCTCATGGGTACGTCCGTGTAAATCCCCTGACTCAGGGAGACCATGCGACCACTCACTTTCTTGAGCACGAGATCGATGGCCATGTTGGCGTAGTTCACTGCCACCATTAAATCGAGAGAATCCGGTGCCCCACTACGCATCAGGTAGGAGAGCTGCTGGTAGATAATGTTTTGACCGGTCAGCTCTTTGAGAACTTCACCCGTTCTCATGCCGATTCCACCCAGTTTCTGATGACCATAGGCGTCGGCCTCACCGGATAGCACCATATCTCCGCTCACCATGCGAGCTCCTTCGCTAATAGTGAACATAGCATAGTTGCTTGGGTTGGCTTGCTTATCCTCCATGAGCAACCGAGCGAGTTTTTCCGGATCGAAAGGAACTTCAGATATTATGGCTCGATCTACACTCGCTAAATAGGCGGCAATCAGGGAAGTCTCACCGCAGTAGCGGCCAAAAAGCTCAATAACAGCAATGCGCTCGTGGGAACCGGTTGAAGTGCGGAGAGCATGGATGAAATTGACACTCCTGGTGACAGCAGTGGAAAAACCAATACAATAATCTGTGCCATGGACATCATTGTCCATGGTTTTCGGAATGGCCACTACCGGAAATCCCTCTTCATGGAGACGTTCTCCATAACTGAGAGTGTCATCACCGCCAATGGGAATCAATACATCGATCCCGAGGTGTTGCAGGTTGTTGAGAACATGTTCGGTAAAATCGTTTAGTTCACCTTCTTTCGCCTGCGCTCTGAGAAACTCCGGTACATTTTCATATTTCACTTTTCCAGGATTCGTCCTCGAGGTATGGAGATATGTGCCGCCGGAGCGATCTATGGTGCGAACCTTTCCTTTATCCAGTTCTTGGATGCTCTGCTCTCTGGTTTTCGGGTCGGCGGGATTGAATTCAAAGAGCCCCCCCCATCCTCTTCGGATTCCGACCATCTGCAACCCCTCTTCAATGCCACGATAAACCAACGACTTGATGCATGGATTCAGCCCGGGCACATCGCCACCGCCAGTAAGTATTCCTATAGTCAAAGACTTCTTCGCTGCCATAATTCTTCTCCCTCTAAGAGATTCCAGTGAGAGTACACCTCGATGTACCCATCTAATCACAAGATCTTGGATCTGTCATTGAGTCCAACCAGCAGGTGTCGATCCTCAATAAGTGCTCTCAATTTAATCTGAATCATGCGGTATAGTCAATAAAAATGGGGGGGGTGTGAATTGCGGATTGCGGATTTCGGATTGCGGATTTTAAGAAAAACAGAAAACAGAGATTCTACTGTGGGAGCGGCTTTCAGCCGCGATCTTGTGGATTCAACGATTTCTACGACTTCTACGCCTTTTACGATTTCTACGATTTAACGAATTTGTTAATCGACAAATGGCTACTGGCTACTTGATGTGGGATTGCGGATTTGTCCTTCGGACTCCCACCCTTCGGGCGGGTTCCCGGTTTGGGAAGGCATAGGGCAGAGGGGAGATAATTTCGAATTGCGAATTGCGAATTGCGAATTGCGAATTTGAAAAAGCATAGGGCATAGGGTAAATTTATATTTAAGATCCGTTACTCTATGCTCTATGCCTTATTTCTTCCTATAGACCCAACCGAGAGAACCATGTGTCCCCGCGTGCCGCACGGTGCTCTTTGTGAATCCGTTCGATCTTCTGCTCGTAGTATTTCTTGCACTGCTTGATAAAATATTGGGATTTTCTCTGATTAC
>JAUVTM010000188.1 GCA_030601545.1 Syntrophobacterales bacterium | reverse complement strand
GAAGATAATATTTGATAAAATTTAGCCTTCATGCTATTTTTCAGCCGATTCTAGCTTCACTTTTTTCACAAACCCTGAAGGGAGTTTAGTCCGTGATTTTGGATCCCATATTGGGCTGGTTTTCCAATGATCTGGCCATTGATCTGGGTACGGCCAATACCCTGGTTTACGTCAAGGGCAAGGGCATTGTACTGAGCGAGCCCTCTGTTGTGGCGGTACGCCAAGACGGCCGGGGTGCCAAGAAGGTTCTTGCCGTGGGCAAAGAAGCAAAGATGATGCTGGGTCGTACTCCCGGTAACATCGTAGCCATTCGGCCCATGAAAGATGGGGTCATAGCCGACTTTGAGATAACCGAAACCATGCTCCGGCATTTCATCAGAAAAGTGCATAACCGCCGTTCCCTGATCAGGCCTCGCATTATCGTCTGCGTGCCCTCGGGAATCACGCAGGTGGAAAAACGCGCAGTGCGCGAGTCTGCAGAATCAGCTGGTGCCAGGGAGGTCTTTCTCATCGAAGAGCCCATGGCTGCAGCCATCGGTGCGGGACTCCCCATCACTGAGCCGACCAGCAACATGGTACTAGATATTGGGGGTGGTACCACTGAGGTGGCGGTGATTTCTCTCGCTGGTATCGTTTACAGCAAGTCGGTGAGAGTGGGTGGCGATAAGATGGATGAAGCCATTCTCCAGCAGATAAAGCGAAAATACAACCTGCTCATCGGTGAGCGAACGGCGGAACTTATAAAGACCACCATCGGCAATGCCTTCCCTGGGGAGCAAGTTGATAAGATGCAGATTAAGGGACGGGATCTCGTCTCAGGAATACCGAAGATCATAGAGATTGACTCAGACGAGGTGCGTGAGTCCATAAGTGAACAGATCGACACCATTCTAGAGACGGTAAAGATGGCCCTCGAGCAGACCCCGCCGGAGCTCGCCGCCGACATCGTGGACAGGGGCATTGTCCTTACCGGCGGCGGAGCGCTGCTACAAAATCTGGATATGCTTCTCCGTGAAGAAACAGGACTTCCCATCACCATCACCGAGGATCCCCTATCCACGGTAGTACTGGGATCCGGAAAGGCCCTCGATAGTCTTGATATTCTCAGGGAGATCATGATATAGACCACTCCCGTGGATAGAACGAATACACGTGGAGAATGATCCCGGTCTCCACGTCAAGGACCAAGGTGCCGGTGATTAGTCAAACTCGGAAGCTTATTATCCCCATCCTCATTTTTCTCCTCGCCCTCAGCCTCATTTCCGCGAATCTCCATAGTCGTGAGAACATGAGCTTCTTTGAATCCCTGGTGGTGGGAATCACTTCGCCGGTACAGAAGGTGGTTGGCGGGATCTTTGAGGGGATAGGTGACGTTTGGCGCGGCTATTTCTACCTGGTGGGAACGCAGCAAGAAAATGAGGACTTGAAGCGAGAGCTGCAAGAACTCAAGCTGCAACTGCATCGCTATCGTGAGGCAGATCTCGCCAATCAACGCTTACGGGCGTTACTCAATTTCAAGAAATCCATTGCCACTCCGCTTTTGCCTGCAGAATTGGTGGCCTTCGACCCCTCGGGATGGTTTCAAACGATTCTCATTGATAAAGGCAGCAGTGATGGGGTGGCGCAGGATATGGCGGTAGTTAGTGCCGACGGATTAATGGGAAGGGTCATCGGGGTCAGCAGTCACCATGCCAAAGTGCTTCTTATCTTGGACGCCAACAGTGCGGTGGACGCCCTCATCCAGCGCTCCCGGGTCCGAGGTGTCTTGGTGGGCTTGGGACGTGACCTCTGCCTTCTTAAATATGTGCAGAGGAATGAGGACGTGCAGGTGGGCGACCAGGTGATATCCTCGGGCATGGGCGGTGTGTTTCCCAAAGGGCTTCTTCTCGGGACTGTCCAGGAAGTGGTCCGTGGCAACTCCGGCCTGTTTCAGCGCGTGGAAGTGGAGCCTGCCGCGAACTTCAGCAGGCTGGAAGAAGTGATGGTGGTCATTCAGCCCCCACCCGAGGAGCCGAGTCTGACAGGCTCGAGGAAACGGCAGAAGTGATGCGGACCTTTTTTCTATACCTCGTACTCATTCTCGGAGCTTACCTTTGCCAAACGGTTCTCTATCCAATTTTTGTTGTTCCTGAACTCCGGGTGGATCTGTTCCTGGTGCTGCTGCTACATTTCAGTTTCTCTTATGGAAGATCCAAAGCACTGGTGATGGCGCTTTTTCTAGGGCTGCTGATGGACGTGGGCTTGCCGCTAAAAGGCTGGGTTCACCCGTTGATTTATCTTGGTATTGCCCTGCTGGCATCGATGCTGTGGCAGAATCTAAACCTCCACAGCAGGAGATATCAGGCATTTTTTCTCGGCCTGTGCACATTACTTGAAGGTGTTGGTATAAGGACAATCTTAGTGCTGCAAGATGCGGGATTTGCCGAAACTTCGCATTTCCTTGTAGTTTTGGCAGCCCGCACGATTACAATCGCTCTGGTTGGGCCACTGCTTTTGGCTGGATTGGAGCGACTTGACCAGTGGTTCTCAAGTTTGGGTGTTTTTCGGGAGTCTCAGGAAGCATGATGAGTTTCGGACCGCTTAATTCATCGTCCGGCAATGGAGACAGATTGCGTTTCCAGGTAGCGGTCTATCTGGTGGTCTCAGTATTTGTTGTGTTGCTGTTACGTATCTGGTTCCTGCAGATAATACGCGGGGAAACATACCGCGACCTTTCAGAAAACAATCGGATTCGCCTTGAAGATATCGCGCCAACCCGGGGCATTATCTATGATCGCCATGGCCGTATTCTCGTTGACAACCGCCCTGCATTTAAACTGGCCCTTGTTCGAGCAGATGTCGGTGATCTTCAGCAAACCCTCAATAAGCTGAGCCGGTTCCTGGAGGTTGAACAGGACCAGCTCAAGGAGAAGGTTCGAAATGCGCCCAAAGGGGCACCATTTCGTCCAATATTGCTGAACCGGGACATGAACCGGGATCAGGTCGCGGCGGTGGAGACTCACCGATTTAATCTGCCTGGAGTCATGGTTCAGATTCAGCCAAGGCGCAGCTACGAAAGGCCTTCCTTCGCGGCCCACCTCATAGGCTATTTAGGAGAGATTGGAGAGGCGCAACTGAAGAAAAGACAGAACCAGGGTTACAAGCTTGGCGACTATTGGGGCAGGTACGGCGTAGAAATGGAATGGGAACCGGAGCTGAAGGGCTACCGGGGTGGCCGACAGGTCGAGGCAGATGCAGCCGGGCGCCAATTACAGATCCTGCGAGAAATCCCTCCCCAACCTGGACACAATTTGGTCCTTACTTTGGACACGCAGTTGCAGCTCCAAGCAGAACGTGCACTGGAAGGCAAAGCCGGTGCTATTGTCGCTATGGATCCAAACACTGGGGATATTCTCGCAATGGCTAGCAGCCCTGCTTTTGATCAAAACCAATTTGTCCGTGGTTTTACAACCGCTGAGTGGCAGGCCGTTGTGGACCATCCTCGGCACCCCCTGGAGAATAAGGCCATTCAAGGACAGTACCCACTGGGTTCTATTTTTAAGCCGGTGGTGGTGGCCGCAGCCTTGGCAGAGGGAGTAATTGAGCCGGAAACCTTGTTGACATGCAATGGCGAGTATCGGTTGGGAAACCACGTCTATCGTTGTTGGAAAAAGAGGGGGCATGGCGAAATTGCGCTCTACCAGGCTGTGGTGCAATCGTGTGACATCTATTTTTATCAGCTGGGGCAGAGACTCGGGGTCGAGCGCATGGCTGATTACGCTCGACGTTTCAGGCTCGGCAGCCGTACTTTGGTGCGACTAAACAACGAGGCAGGGGGATTGGTTCCAACTGCCCGATGGAAGTTACGCCGTTTCGGAATTCCCTGGCAGAAGGGTGAAGATTTAGTCACGGCCATCGGCCAGGGCTTTTTGCTTGCCACCCCCATTCAGATGGCTGTTTTCTATGCTGCCATTGCCAACGGCGGTGTGCTCGTGAAGCCGCGAGTGGTTATGCGAGTCGAAGACGCCGATGGCCGGGTGGTGAAGAAGGTGCAACCTGAGGCAGTCGGGAAGCTAGATTTGAGCCCCAGTGTGATCGCCTTTCTCCAACGAGCTTTGGAAGGAGCGGTCCAGGAACCGAATGGTACGGGGCGGGCGGCGCGGTTGTCGGGCAAGTTACGTGGGCTAAGGGTGGCCGGGAAAACTGGTACAGCTCAAGTGATTCGTATGGCCGAAGACGATGCAGAGGAGGGCGAAAGCCAGGTGCCTTACAAGTTTAGGGATCACGCCTGGTTTGTGGCGTATGCTCCGGCGGAAGCGCCCGAAATTGTGGTTACAGTATTGGTGGAACACGGTGGCCACGGTGGTTCTGCAGCGGCACCATTGGCCCGCCAGGTGATGGAAGAATATTTCAA
>JAUVTM010000169.1 GCA_030601545.1 Syntrophobacterales bacterium | reverse complement strand
GTTGACCTTAAAGTTGCATTCTTGTTCTACTCAAATAACCAGCTTGCATCAGACATCCTTCAATCTGAGATCTAAAATCTAAAATCTGAGATCCTGACGTGGTCGCAGCAAGTAATTCATGAAATATCCGGGCAAGGGGTGAGTGGAGGATCTGGACGCCAGTATGAGCTTGTCTCTCCAAAACAGCTTCTTCCAAGAGCTAGCCAGCGATACCCGGCATTTTCTGCGCAGACCCGGGCTTGCAGCTCTGACCTCTGTGGCGGTAATCCTCATCCTTCTTTTCATTGTCTTCCCCGTTGGTTCCGTATTGCTAAAGAGCTTCACCGTCACCTATCCTACCGTTACTGTTCGCTGTCTGAGCAACGTCTCAAACAGGGCGAATTTCGAAGAACTGGTAACCAGACCGATTCTCGGCGCAATTAGATCTATCGAAGGAGTTGAAGAAACCCGAGAGATTACCGATGAGGAGAGCTCTGTCGTGGTTGTCAGGTTTCACAGAGACTGGGACGATCTCAGGGGTTTGAACGACATCAAGAGGGCAGTGCAGAAGCTCCAAGGAACCTTCGATTTATCTGTAGAAAACATAAAGTACGAATTGGGGCAGGAGACAATCAAGAGCCTTGCCACTTATGGTAGATTTTTTTCAAAGAGCTATTATTACAGGGCCCTGAAGAATAGTATTGTCCTGGCAACAGTCACAATGACCATCGTCGTTTTTGTTGCGTTTTGCTTTGCTTACCTTGGCCTGCACGGTCCTGGTTTCATCAAGACACCTTTGCGAGTACTCGGACTTCTTCCTCTCATAGCCCCACCATTCATATTTGCCTTGTCCCTTATTTTGATCGGTGGGCGGATGGGAATTCTCACCAGGCTCTTACATCTGCCGTTTAACTTGTACGGCTGGCCGGGTGTCATCACCGCCCAGGTGATTACCTTCCTCCCTCTGGGCTATTTGCTGATTGAAAATGTCTTGAGATCCGTCGGTTCACATTTGGATGAAGCTGCAAGCGATATGGGAGCGAGCGGGGTGGATATTCTTTTCAAGGTCACCATCCCCCTGTCAGCTCCGGGAATCCTGAAGGCAGCCCTTCTCGTTTTCATAATGTCCATCGCCGACTTTGGAAACCCCATGCTCATCGGCGGCGGGGTATCCTTTCTGGCCACGGATGCCTACTTTCTATGGATAAGTGAGAACAACCTGGAGATGGCTGCAGTTTTCTGCGTTTTCCTAGTCCTGCCAAGCCTGATCATGTTCGTTATTCACCAATACATCCTCAAGGGGAGGGAATACACAACTATCGGGGGGAAACCGCAGCAAGTTGAAGAGAGGAGGATTAGTCCGAAGATATTTTACCCCATGATGGCGGTCGCCATTCCCGTATCACTCATGATTATCACCTGCTTCGGGATGATTTTAATCGGGGCTTTTACCAAGATTTTGATGATCGACAACAGCTTTACCCTGGAGCATTTTCAGAGCACCAACGGGTTGAGATCTCTGCTCACCAGCCTGAAGTTTGCCTTTGGCGCAGCCCTCATTGCTCCCATTTTTGGTGTTACCCTATCGTACATTCTTGTCCGCAAGCGTATCCCTTTGAAAAGAGTGGTGGAATTCATAGCCCTTCTCGGTTTTGCCGTGCCTGGAACTGTCATGGGGATTGGCTATATCCTATTCTTCAATTCTCCGCCCTTGAAGCTAACCGGAACATTCATAATACTGATCATCAATGAGGCCTCCAGGAATCTGTCTGTAAGTCTGGAGGCTGGAGTGGGCAAGCTTCACCAGATAGATATTGCCATCGAAGAGGCTGCCATTGATATGGGGGCTAGCTCTTTTCGGACCTTTACCAGGGTCGTGCTCCCTCTAATCAGCTCGGCTCTCGCCGCCGGATTTGTTTATACCTTCATGGTAGGCATGATCGCCGTGAGTGCAGTGATCTTTCTGATTACGCCGGGCAACAATCTTGCCTCCCTTTACATTCTTGCAGTTGCCGAGGAAGGGTTTCTCGGAATGGCGTGCGCCATTTCAATTATGCTCATCGCCGTGGTCATGATCTGTCTGGGTGGTCTGAAGCTTCTCGCCCACTACACCAAGACTGCAATTTTCTGACAGGATAGCTGATATGGCAAATGGAAATGATTCACCAGTTCTTGAATTAAGAAACGTTACCAAGAGATTCGGCAACCTCGTAGCCGTAAATAATATTTCATTTTCTCTGGAGCGAGGAAAGCTGGTAACCTTCGTTGGGCCGAGCGGCTGTGGCAAGACAACCCTGCTTAGAACTATCAGCGGTTTTGCCGAATTGGACGAAGGGCAGATCATCCTTGACGGTGAGGACATTACAAACATGCCTCCAAACGGACGTGACACCGCCATGGTCTTCCAGGCTTATGCTCTTTTCCCTCACATGACGGTTGCCCATAATATCGGATTCGGCTTGCGTGTAAGGAAAAAGTCGAAACAGGAGATCGACGCAGAGGTTGAACGGCTTCTTGCCCTGGTTCAGATGGACGGCCTGGGGGATAGAAAGCCCCACGAACTATCAGGCGGCCAGCAACAGCGGGTGGCCCTTGCCAGAGCCCTGAGCCTCAACCCCAAAATCCTCCTTCTGGATGAGCCTCTGTCCAACCTGGATGCCAACCTTCGCGTTTCCATGCGGGAGGAGGTTCGGAAGCTCCAGTGGAGGCTTGGGTTGTCAGTCATATTTGTGACCCATGATCAGGAGGAGGCCATGTCCATCTCCGACCTGCTGGTGGTAATGGACCACGGCGTAGTTAAACAGATTGGTTCTCCCACTGAGATCTACGAGCATCCCATAGACGAATTTGTGGCTAATTTCATTGGTCATATCAACTTTTTCCCTGGAGAAGTCATTGATCTTTCCGGGGACGAGATGACCTTCAAAATCTCTCAAACAAATCTTAAGGTGGAAATTCCTCCTTTTCCAGTATCTGTTGGGGACAGACTAAAGGCGGTGGTAAGGCCGGAATCAATAGACATTGTAAGCGCGGAAAAAGAATTGTCTGATAGGGAGAATGTCCTTGAAGGGAGGGTGGAGTTTGGCATGTACATCGGCTCGATCATGCGGCTCACCATTGCCGTTGGAGATCAAACCGTACATGTAGACGAATCCGATCCCCAACACAAAGGAATCTTTGAGGACGGCCAAAAAGTAAAACTGGTCTTGAAAAAACGAATCCACATGCTGATGAAAACTCCTGACTAGGTCTGAAATTATCGTTGTTTCTCCCTAAATTGAGCGATTCTTAGGGTTGTTACCAGTCATGAGAATATCCTTTGGAGTTGGCGCTTTGAAGTCCCCCTTTGTAAAGGGGGATTTAGGGGGATTTTCAAGCGCTTACGAAATCCCCCCCCCCGCCTCGCCTGAAGGCGGAGCCGATGGCGGGCAGGCCCAGGCCCCCCTTTAAAAAAGGGGGGTAGAGGAACAGGTACGCTACGATTTCCCCCTCAACCCATCGGGTTTCATGGAAGGAGTGGTGATGGACGAGAAGGATAGACTCAAGTGGATCTACTCCTCGAAAGACAACAGGGAGCTGTGTGAGCGTTACAACCAGTGGGCCAAGGATTACGAAAGTGAACTGGAGGAAGACTACGGCTGGCTGGCCCCCCAGATAGCTACGGTTTTCGTAACGAAGTATGTGCCTAAAGAAGCCAGGATTCTCGATGCGGGGGCTGGAACTGGCCTGGTGGGACAGTGTTTGTACCATGAGGGGTACCGAAACCTGGTGGCCATCGACCTATCAGAAGGGATGCTTGAGAAAGCCCGTGACAAGAAGGTATACGGGGAACTCTATCAGATGGTTCTGGGTGAGTCCCTGGCGTTTCCCGATGATTCGTTTGAAGCGGTGGTCTGTGTGGGGGTTTTTACCTTTGGTCATGCGCCGGCCAGTTCCCTTGACGAACTGGTTCGTATCACCAAGCCCAAGGGACACATCATATTCTCGCAACGATCTGATGCGCATGCAGCCCTGGGATTCAAAGAAAGGCAGGCAGAACTGGAATCTGCCGGGAGATGGAAGTTGGTTGAAAGTGATTCTCACCGAGCATTTTCCAAGCAGGAGTCGGATGCGCCCCGTCAGGTCTGGGTGTATCAAGTGATGCAAGCAGGGGAGGAGGAATGATGTCACAGCAACCAGCACCTACGTGCGCCTTGTGTGGGGTTAAGAAGCCAATTTGTAGGGTCCCAGGCGGCAATGCACCCGAGTTTTGTCCAACTAGCAATCTTTCTGAAACTTTGGATTTGGCCGCTGCGGAGTACGATCAGCCAGAAGTGGGCCAGTTTGCCAAAATGGCCTCGCTTCAAGAAGCAGAGTGCTATGCAAATCGTCACATCAGGCCTTATGTCATGCATCCAACCAAGACTAGGGTGCAGGAGACATGCGAGTTTGCCCATAAGATGGGCTACAAAAAGGTTGGCATTGTTTTCTGCTCAGGGCTCCGAAATGAAGCCAGGATTCTCAACAATATTCTTGAGGCGCAGGGCTTTGAGGTGGTGTCGGTCTGCTGCAAAGCGGGGTCTAAACCCAAAGAGACTTTGGGACTCACTGAAGAGGAAAAAGTACGGATTGGTCAGTTCGAATCCATGTGTAACCCTATAGCCCAGGCATACGTGCTAAATGAGAGTGGAGCCGAATTTAATGTCCTGGTGGGCCTTTGTGTAGGCCACGATTCACTCTTTTTCAAGTACGCCAAAGCACCTACTACAGTGTTGGTGGCCAAGGACAGGGTTACTGGCCACAACCCGGCAGCTGCTCTATACACAACAAGTACTTATTACGCCCGCCTTGTTAGGCCAGGAATTGATCCGACCAAGGAGAGTCAGACTGAATCTACT
>JAUVTM010000060.1 GCA_030601545.1 Syntrophobacterales bacterium | reverse complement strand
GTGAGCCTATGAATGACCACCTGTGGGGGAAGCAGAGCTATAAACTCGCAGACAATATCCACATACTCCTCACGGCTCAGACAACGATAGTTTTCACTCTGGTAGAGATCTGCAAGTGGTGTGCCCTGAATCACATAAAGAAGGTGAATTTTGATCCCCTGAATGTCGAGCTCGGCCAGCCCCCGCGCTGTTGCCAGCATTTCCGCCTTATCCTCATCGGGCAGTCCCAAGATAACGTGGACGCAGATGTCGAGGCCACGCCGACGGGTTCGCTCCACTGCATCCACAAAGGCTGCAACGTCGTGGCCCCGGTTGATCAGTCTGAGAGTGCGGTCGTGTATAGATTGCAGGCCGTATTCTACCCATAAGTAGGTCCGGAGGTTCAAATCGGCCAACATGTCCAGAACATCGTCAGCCACGCAGTCAGGCCTGGTTCCAATGGCAAGACCCACCACATCCTCTACGGCAAGGGCTTCTAAGTAGAGGTGTTTCAGTTCATCCAAAGGCCCGTAAGTGTTGGAGAAAGACTGAAAATAAGCAATAAACTTTTTCGCCTTATAGCGGCGCCGCAACCGTTCTTTACCACGTTCGAGTTGTTGGGGGATGGTGTACTGTTGGGATAAGCCGGTCCCCGAACCTCTGACATTGCAATAGATGCAACCGCCTACGCCCACGGTGCCATCTCGGTTCGGGCAGGTTAGTGCCGCATCCAGAGTAATCTTCTGTACACGGCATCCGAACTGCTCTCGGAGTGCAGTGTTTAGATCCCGATAACGACTAGTATTCATCCAGATCATTATAATATATAATTCACGAGATAACCTCCAGAAATTACCTGGTCTTTGCCGGTTGCTGTCTTTTGCTTGAGCGTTTCGAATTTTCTGTTCCGGTTTCATGACAGATGAGAAATGCTCGATGAGAAATGACAAATGATATGAGCATCTATCCGAAGACATACGATGTCATAGTTGTGGGAGGAGGGCATGCAGGGTGTGAGGCTGCCCTGGCCTCCGCTCGCATGGGATGTAGCACCACTTTATTCACCATCTATCTAGACACTGTGGCTCACATGCCCTGCTCACCTTCGGTGGGTGGCTTGGGAAAAGGGCACCTGGTCAAAGAGGTGGATGTTCTGGGGGGTGAGATTGGCAAAGTGGCGGATCAAACCGGCATCCAGTTCCGTACCCTTAATACGCGCAAGGGGCCGGCGGTCCAGGGAACGCGTTGTCAAAACGACAAAGTGCTTTACCGTGCCAGAATGAAGTCTGTTCTTGAACGGCAAGAGAACTTGGATATCAAGCAGAGCATGGTGGAAGTGGTTCTGGTTGAAGGCCACCGGGTAGTCGGGGTTCGCGACAATCTGGGTATGGAATTCATGGCTCCGACGGTAGTGCTGACCACAGGTACCTTTTTGCACGGTTTGATTCACATAGGCAGCCAGCAAATTCCTTCAGGGCGTGCCGGGGAATTTCCCGCTGATGGTTTGGCTGACAATCTGGCTACGCTTGACTTTCAGATGGGTAGGATGAAGACCGGAACCCCAGCGAGGTTGAGACGGAGGACCATTGATTTTTCCCAATTTAGAGAGCAAAAGGGTGACGAGAAACCGCGTCCTTTTTCTCTTTTCACCGAAAAGATAACCCTCCCCCAGATTTCTTGCTTCATAGGCCACACCAGTAAGCGTACCCATGAGATCGTGCTGAATAATATCGACTTATCTCCGCTCTACAGTGGGGTTATCAAAGGGGTGTCGGCCCGCTATTGCCCGTCGCTTGAAGACAAGGTGATGAAGTTTCCGCACAAGGAGCAGCATCAGATCATCCTGCAGCCTGAGGGATTGGATACTGAAGAGATCTATGCCAGCGGCACAGGAAACTGCCTCCCCTATGAACTCCAGATACAGCTTGTCCGTTCAGTGCCAGGCCTGGAAGAGGCGGAGATCATGCGGCCCGCTTACGCCATAGAGTATGACTATGTCCAGCCCACGCAGTTGAGGCCAACCCTCGAGACCAAGAAGGTGGCGGGACTTTTCATGGCGGGTCAGATAAACGGCACGTCGGGCTATGAAGAGGCTGCTGCCCAGGGGTTGTGGGCAGGAATAAACGCTGCTTTGCAGGTTCAGAAAAGGTCTCCCTTCGTTCTCGATCGCTCCGAGGCGTATATGGGAGTCATGGTGGATGATCTCGTGACCCGGGGAACCAAAGAGCCCTACCGGATTTTTACTTCCCGAGCGGAATACAGGCTGCTTCTCAGGGAAGACAACACTGATCTGCGCCTCATGGAGAAGGGATACGAACTGGGCCTCATTGACAAAGATACCTTCCAAGATCTCAAAGAGCGTCGTCGCCAGATTGCCGAGGAACTTCAACGTGTAGAGCGAGCCAGGATCAAGCCCAGTGCCAGGGTGAATCAGTTTCTGGCAACAAAAAAGTCAGCAGCACTTGAGACTGCCGTGCCACTAGCGCAACTGCTGAAGCGGCCGGAGTTGTCTTATGCCGATGTGGAGAAAATGGAGGGCCGTGGCAACGAACTGCCGGAGCTCGTAACGAGGCAGGTGGAGATCCAGTGCAAGTACCAGGGTTATCTACAGAGGCAGGAAGCTGAGGTGAAGAAATTCAAAAACCTCGAGAAAATAAATATCCCTCCCAGCTTCGACTATAAAGAGGTCCCTGGGTTGTCCAACGAGGTGCGCCAGATATTGAACGAAGTCCAGCCCACCTCTCTAGGACAAGCTTCCAGGATTTCTGGGATGACCCCAGCGGCTCTCTCAGTTCTCATGGTTTCCCTAAAGTGCATCCGAGAGAGCCGGCAGACTCCGCCCCCCTCCCAGGCCGAATCTAATTAGTTTCCATCCGGAAACCCTAGCCCGGATGCTGAGTAATGGGGTAAGTTATTCTGATTAAAAAAGAATTTGTTTCACAATCAAGAGAAATCCGCTATATTGGCATGAAATTTCCGGCCTAAAAATTGCTAGTCCTTCGATTCATAAATTCTATTCAGAATTTATTACTCAGGACTAGTGCTGAGCAAGCGAAATTATTAGATATTTATTATTCAACAAAACACACATTATTTGCGGGTCGAAGCACTAGCAATGTGGTCATGGGCGGACGAGGTCAGGGAGAGAATACAGTCATCTAATCTTGGAGAACTGGATTGGGGATGGTTACACACAAACAAAATAAGGTTACAGCACAAGCACTGAGGCTTTTGGGCCTGACTTTGTTTTTAACCGTCTGGCTGCCGAGCGTAAGTAGCTCTGCCGCTACTCTTTACGTATCTGATACCACGGTGGAGGCCAACCTCAGGACGGGTATCCACAGAGAAAATCGCATCATTGCCCTTTTGCGGCCGGGCACACAATTAACCCTGGTCCAGGAAGAAAACGGCTGGGCCAAGGTGACCCTGGCAGATGGGCGTACCGGCTGGATCCTGAAACGCTATCTTTCTGAGCGTCCGCCGTGGCGGGTGACTGCACAAAAGCTTGCAACAGAAAACGAGCAACTGCGAGCACAAGTGGCCAATATAAAAGGCGGGCACCAGGACCTGCTCCAAAAGAATAAAGAGCTCCAAAAGCAGATGGACCTCCAGCAAAGGGAGTTGAAGAAAGTGAGCAGGGATTACGAGGAGCTCAAGAATTCGTCGACAAACTACTTGAATCTAAAAATGGCCTACGAGAATCTTCAAAAGGGAGCCCGGCAGAGTAACGCCAAACTGGATAAATTGGAAAAGGCTTACGGAAAATTGAAAACGTCCACCGGCATCCGTTGGTTTCTCAGTGGCGCCGGGGTCCTACTGCTGGGTTGGCTTCTGGGCTCCAGTGTGGCACGCTTGCGCCGCCGCCGCTCATCAGATTATTATAAACTGTAAACAGTGAAAACAACTCCGTTGTTCATCGCAAAAAAGACCAGGGGCCAACCCTGGTTTTCTATTTAGTTCTGGAAAACCTGGTCCTCCCCCGCGTAGCGGGATCTTCGAAGGGCCAGTCCAAAGTTCAATGGCGTTGCTGGTAAAGATTTCGAGCTGTTTTGGAGTACTAGAGTCTGTGAAATCCCAAACTCCAAGCACCAAATCTCAGGGTGTCAGGTGTCGGGTGTCAGGTGTCAGGAAAAAGAAATATAGAACCTGAAACCTGAACACTGAAACCTTAGTCATTGTGATTTGTGAGTTGGAATTTTTAATTGCTGTCTGCTGCTTTCGAGTCCGCCAGCGGCGGGCGTCATATAAAATCGTGGAGCGATTTTATAACTTGATCTCCGTGGATAAGATGCGGTCATGGAACTTCTCGAAGGTTTTTATAACAATTTTCTAAGGTTTTTCTCCTGGGAGGAACTCTCTTTTCTTTTTACAGGCACCGGCATGTTGGTCATGCTTAACCTGGTGCTGAGCGAGGGTTTGCTTTCCTTGGACAACGCCCTGGTTCTGGCCATTCTCGTAAGTCACCTGCCTACTGACCGGTCGTATAAACTAGGGCCTGTCGAGATGTCCATCCGCCAATGGGCTTTGACTGCTGGGATTTTTGGGGCCTACTTCTTTCGGACCATCGCCATTGTCTTGGGAACCTATTTGATCCAATTTTGGACCTTGCAACTCCTTGGCGGCGGCTATCTCTTATGGTTGGGTCACGAGCATTTCTTGGCGGGGGAGGTGGAAAAATCTGAGATTGCCGCCTATGGCAAGGGGTTTTGGGCCACGGTGCTCAAAGTGGAGTTGATGGACATAGCCTTCAGCATCGACAGCATTCTGGCCGCCCTGGGGTTATCCAAGAAAGTTTGGGTGATTTTAATGGGTGGCATAATTGGCATCCTCTGCATGCGACTGGTGGCGGGGGTGTTTATCCGTTTAATCGAGAGGTTCCCCCTCTTTAAACACACAGGCTACGCTCTGGTGGCCTTGATTGGATATCGTTTGGTAAGTGAGGTGGACTGGGTCCATTTCAACAAACTGTTCAGCTACATGGGGCCCGTTGGGGTGGGGATTCTGATAGTTTTGACGGTGGCGGTCTGGGGTACCGCCCAAGTCAGGAGGGCTAGATTACTGACCATCAAGTCCCTGATCCAACTGACTCTGCTGATCCTTCTCTTCTCCTGGAGCGGTACCAGGCTGCACCTGCACATGGGTGACCTGGTCTTCTCCATTATAATGCTCTCTACCTTCTGCAGCACTTTTGTTTTTAACGGTCTCTATGTAAAGTGGCAATCCAGTGGTGGCCGGGAAAAAGGTAAGTTAGCGTGGGATAATGGTACATTTCCACCGGTTGGTAGCGACAAAGAGGGGTAGCAGAGAAGAACGCGCTGGTAATCGACGAAACCGCCCTTGCCATCCCACCCAGATAGAAACCAACCCAACCATTTAGCACAAAAATACCCAAAACTTGCCAGCCAGAAATGGGTAAATTTTACCCAAAAGTGGCTCGACCTAAAAGGGTACTTTTGTCCTTACCTAACTGTCTTCTTCCATTTTCGTTAGTTTTGTCCCAATCAAGGAGGCGATGACGACCAAGGTCGAGGAGATGAAAATCATCATAATTCCCAAGGCGGAAAGCTTCCCCCACAACCCGTCCTCGGCGAAGTGGAGGATCTGCACAGCCAAGACTTCCGTTCCCGGTCTGGAGAGCACGACCGAGAGTGTTAGCTCCCGGACGAACATAGTGGCCATCAAGATCCATCCCGATACAACGCCGGGGATTAGCAAAGGAATAATGATACGGCGAAGCGTGTAGAGGGTTCCCCCGCCGCAGACCCTGGATGATTCTTCCAGGTGACTGTGAATTTGAACGAAGGCGCTAGTAAGCGGCCTAATCCCGTAAGGGAGGTAGGTGGCTATGTAGCCGATCAGGAGCGACCAAATTGTGGCATACAGGGGAGTCCTGACGAAGAACCACATGAAGCCGATACCAATGACGATCCCAGGAAAGGAGAAGGACAAGAAGCTTAAAGATTCCAAAACGCCGGCAGCGGGAGTGCGGACCTTGACGATGACGTAAGAGACGAAGATTGAGAGGATTACGCCCAGCGATGCACCCACGATGCCCAAGAAAACGCTGTTTTTCAAGGAGAGCAAGGAGATGGGGTCCTTTAGCACTTCCAGCCAGTGCTTCCAGTTCATCATGGAAAAGGCCTTGGCGCTCGGCACCATGGAGTAAGGAACAAGAGAGGTGTAGAACAGGACCAGAACCGGCAGCACGATCAGAACGAGGGAAAGGATAGCAACGATTCCAAAAAGGGGATATTTGGCATTTTTCAGTTCAACAAGGGCGGGTCTGTATCCCCTGCTCGAGATGGTTACGTACTTCTCGCTCTCCGAGGTCAGGTATCGATAGAGGTAAATGAGCGTTATGGAAGCAGCCAAGGCGCTCATGCCCACCGCCGCCGCCATGCCAAAGTCCGCGGCAAAACCGGTGGCGATGATCCGGTAGATATGAGTAGCCAAAACGTAGATCCGTCCTGGCATACCGATGATGGAGGGAACTGCGAAGGAAGCCAGGCTCCGGACGATGACCAGTATGAAGGAGGCCAGAATAGCAGGCCTGAGAACCGGCAGGGTCACTCTGGTTAGCGTTCGCAGGTTCGAGGCACCGGAGACCTTGGAAGACTCCTCGAGGGAGACGTCGAAGGCGGCCATGGCTGGGGCAAGGATCAGATAGGCGATGGGAAGATCCAGGAGCCCCTCCACCAGGATCATTCCCTCCAGGGTGTAGATGTTGAAGGGAGAGTTCTCCAGGCTGAAGATTTGTCGGAGGAACAGGTTGATCAGGCCATTGGAGGGGTTCAGGAGCAGAACCCAGCTGACGGAAAAAAGGATGTGGGGAATCATCATCGGGATGATGGAGATGATCCGGAAGACAAATTTGAAGGGGATATTGGTTCGGGTGTTAAGGTAGGCCAAGAATAGGGCCAGAAGAGTGGCGACAAAGGCAGAGCCGATGGTGAATATGACCGTATTGACAATGATATTGGCGAATTCGGGATCGGTGTAGGACTGGATGTACTTTTCCAGGGTGAACGTGCCGAAGGCCCCGATACCCTCAGAGAAGCTTCCGAACACGAGCATGACCACGGGGCATACCGTCAGAAACCCTACAATCGCAATGAGACTGGGCGTCAGTGCCGTTCTAGTATTGAGCATCGTCCTGTTCACTTCGAGAGCAAGAAGCAATGATCCGGGTCGAAGGCAAGAGCGATCTCATCCCCTTCCTCGACTATGGCGGTTGGCTCGATCCTGATAATCAGGCGAGTGGCTTTGATGATGATCTCAGCTTCGTAGGCATCTCCGACGAAGAGCAGGGATTCCACCCTTCCCCGGAAGATATTGATTTCCTCACTGGTATCTCCTTCCATCACCTTGATGAACTCAGGGCGGATGCAAAGGGTTACGGCATTTCCAACCGATGTATCGGGGCTTTTTTGGCAGGATATGGTGCCGATGGAGGAATCGACAATGGTATAAGAATCCTCGATGGCCGCCACCTTGCCGTTGATCAGATTCGCCTGACCGATGAAATCCGCCACGAATCGATGATCGGAGCCAAAATAGATCTTTTTGGGTGTGCCGATCTCTACCATGCGCCCGTCCTTCATCACCGCGATGGCGTCTGACAGCGACAGGGCTTCGATCCGGTCGTGGGTCACGTAAACGGCCGTGATCTTCAACTCGGTAAGAAAACTCCTCAATTCTTTTCGAGTTTCTTCTCTCAGCTTGGCGTCCAAATTGCTCAAAGGTTCGTCAAACAGGATCACCTTCGGTTCGGGGACTAAGGCCCGGGCCAGGGCAACGCGCTGCTGCTGGCCACCGCTCAGTTTGGTGGCCGGACGGTTCTCAAAGCCCTCGAGTTGCACAAACCGCAAAGTCTTTTCGACTTTGCTTCTAATCTCCTCTTTGGATTCTTTTCGGGTTTGGAGAGGATAGGCGACGTTATCGAAGACTGTCATGTGGGGCCAGATGGCATAGGTCTGAAAGACCATACTCAGCCCCCGCTTTTCCGGCGGCACGAAGATGTTTTTTTCCTTGGACCAGACGATTTCCTCTCCGATGGCGATCTCTCCCGAGTCCGGCGTTTCCAAGCCGACGATGCACCGCAGCAGGGTGGTCTTACCGCAACCGCTCGGTCCTAAAAGGGTGAAGATTTGATTTGCCGGAATGGTCAGATCTACGTTCGACAGGGCCTTAATCTTCTTTCCCTCCGAGAAAAAATCCTTGCTCACACTTTTGATGCGGATTTCCATAGCTGGCTACCGAAGAGGTCCTGAGACCGAGGGAATCCGGTCTCAGGATCACAAAATGGTTGGAATGAGTGGGGAACGTTTTTACGGGACATCGAAGATTTTCTTGAATTTGGCCCCCCAAGAACGGATTTCGGCATCCGACAGCACCCGAATGGGCAGGACTTTTGCCTTGTCCATGCCGTCGATGGGAGGATAGACGCCCGGGTGGAGGACGTACTCACCCACCTTGTCGGCCAGCATCTGCATGGCATCTTTGGAAAGCCAGTAATCCACGAACAGCTTGGCAGCATTGGGGTGAGAAGCGGAGGCAGTGATGGCTATGCCCCGAGGCGTACCCAGCAAGGGCTGTTTCACTCTTGCCCAATCCAGGGGGGCAGGTGCTTTGGTGATAATGTATTTCGGCATGGAGATGGCGATTAGCTTTTCGCCGCTCTCCACCGGTGCGGGGGTGGGGCCGAAGGATCTGACAAACATGGGCTTATTGGCAGCGAGTCCTTTGACGAAGTTCATCCAGGCCTTTTCCGACGAGAAAACATTCTCCTTCAGCCCAATGAGCCAGGAAATTGTGGTGGCATGGGCAGAGGGGTTGGCCATAACGATCTTTCCCTTCCATTTGGGGTCCGTCAGGTCCTCATACCGCTGGGGAACGTCCTTCGGCTTGACAAGCTCCTTGTTGTAAATGAGGGCGACGTATTCGATTCCAAAAATCTGGATCTTGTCATCTTTTCTTGTCCATGCGGGATAGCTGGCGGCTGCGGGGGATTTGTATGTTGCCAGGACACCCTTATCCTTCAGGAGTTCCATGATCGGCAGAGGCGACTGAAGTACGTCCGCCATAAGCTTTCCGACCTGATGCTCCGTCAAGACAATGGCGAGGAATTTCGAGGTGGATATCCTCGTATACTCCCCCTTGACGCCTTTATCTTTGGTGAACTCCTCCATGATGGGTTGAATAGCCGTGATGTTGGCGTAAAAAGCTACTTTTCCCTCCGCTTTTGCTTTCTTGACCAGGGCCTGATCTGCATACGCAGAAGGAGCCATTAAAACAATCAACAACAGAATTGCGAGCTTTTTCATGGTTCACCTCCCTTGGTGGTTTATTTTATAGAGCCGAGCTGTCAGGGACTCGGAGCATGGCATCTTG